>CAYXDL010000159.1:0-5934 GCA_964463775.1 uncultured Hyphomicrobiales bacterium | reverse complement strand
CGGACCGATGATGCAGGCCCGCAGGCGCTGATCGGCGATCATCTCCCGCCAGGCCTGCGTATCGGCGCAGCGACGCAGCATCACCGCATTCAGATGGGCGCCATGGGTCGGCAGGCTGGATGGCGGAGCAGCAATCGTCACCAGCCCGGCCCCGGCACGCAGCCCGGCCCGTGCCGCCAGCCGCCCGGCCCCGCCGGTTTCGATCCCGCCCGCGCGCACCAGCAGGTGCCCCCTGGCATATTTATGGGTATCGGCTGAAAGACCCGGCCATGCCTTTGCCCACAACCACGGCCGGTTGATGAAGTGGTCGGGTGCAATATCCCTCAGCACCGTTTCGGGAATACCGATATCGGCAATCCGCAGCCTGCCGCGATGCCGGCGCCCCGGATAGAGATAATGTCCCGGCTTGGGGCGGAAGAAAGTCACGGTTTCCGTGGCCGTGAACGCCGCCCCGCATATCTGCCCCGTATCGCCGTCAATACCGCTTGGCACATCAACAGCCAGAACCGGCAGGCCGCAGGCCGCAATATCGGCGATCAGCGCCGCCACACCGCCTTCGATATCGCGGGACAGGCCGGCACCGAACAACGCATCGATCACCAGCGCCGGGGCGATTCCTTCCATCCCCGGGGACAAGGGCGCAACCGCCGGCGCCCCGGCAGCCGCATAGCGCTGAAAGGCCATGGCGGCATCACCATGCAGGCGGGCGGGATCGCCCAGGGCCCGCACGCGCACCGCATATCCGCGTTCATGCAGAATTCGTGCGGCAATATAACCGTCGCCGCCATTGTTCCCCGGGCCGCACAGCACCAGCACCACCGCCCCGGGCCGCACCATCGCGCAGGCGGTATCGGCAACGGCACGGCCGGCATTTTCCATCAGATCGATTCCGGCAATACCCGCTTCCATTGCCGCCCTGTCGGCGGCGTAGGACTGGGGCACAGTCAGGATTTCAACGATCTTTTCCTCGTCCATCATCTTACAGATCCGGCAAATGCTGCGGCATCAATGCCGACAGGATCCTTTCCGCCTGGCGGGCGAAGGCGAAGATGCGGCCATCGCCCTCCGCCGGGCCGACGATCTGCAGGCCAACGGGCAACCCCTCCGCCGACAGGCCACAGGGCAGGGTCATCGCCGGTTGCCCGGTCAGATTGAAGGGATAGGTGAACGGCGTCCAGGACAGCCATTCCTCCAGCCCGCGCGCAGCCGGAACAGGGGGCTTTTCCACATCCGCCTTATCCGGCATCAGCCGACCGGCCCTGAAGGCGGTCACGGCCAGGGCCGGGGTCAGCAGCAGATCGAAATCCTCGTAAAAGGCGCGCATCCGCGTCCCCAGGGCCACCCGGGCATTCATGGCATCGAGATAATCGCTCAAAGCCGTTTTCCGCCCAAGTTCGACCACCTCCCGCAATGGCGCTTCCAGCATAGCCAACTGATCCTTGCTGAGAGCGCGCAGCCCGTTATAGGCCCCGACCGCCCAGTGGCGGATGAAAATTTCCGTCGGATCCTCAAAAGGAGGCGACACCTCCCCGATCATGAAGCCGGCATCCTCCAGCGCCTGAACCGCCCGGCGCACGGCTTCGGCGACCTCTTCGTCAACTTTGGCGTAACCCAGATCGGGGCTGTAGGCGATACGCAGACGCCTCACAGTCTCCTGCCCCTCAACCACCGGCTGAACAGGCGCCATCTCATGGGTCAGCCAGTCGCGCGGATCCGGGCCGCTCATGCAGTCGAGCATCAGCGCTGCATCGCGCACGGAGCGGGTGATCGGCCCGACTGTTGCCAGTGTACCGAAGGGGCTGGGCGGCCAGGCCGCAACCCGCATCGCCGAGGGCTTGTGCCCGACAACACCGCAGAAGGCTGCCGGAATGCGGATCGAACCGCCGCCATCCGTGCCGATATGCAGCGGCCCGACACCGGCGGCCGCAGCAGCGGCGGCACCACCGCTGGATCCCCCCGGCGTGCGTTCGCTGTTCCAGGGGTTGCGGGTGATACCGGTCAGGGGACTGTCCGTCACCCCCTTCCAGCCGAATTCCGGCGTCGTCGTTTTGGCAAAGGCAATGGCCCCGGCCCGGCGCAGCCGTGCCACCGACGGGGCATCGTCCTGCCATGGCTGTTCCGGGGATATGGTTCTGGAGCCGCGCAGGGTCGGCCAGCCACGGCTGAGCACCAGATCCTTGATCGTGAACGGTACCCCGTCGAGCGGGCCTGCCGGATCACCAGCGCGCCAGCGGGCGGCGGATTTTTCTGCCTCTGCCATGGCGCCTTCGGCATCGGCAAAACAGAAGGCATTGATCAGCGGATTGACCTTCTCCATCCGTTCCAGCACCGCCGCCATCACATCGACCGGGGTAAAACGGCCCTGGCGGTAGCCTTCGGTCATCCCGGTCACATCGAGCGCTGCAAGATCCCGTTCCTGAGCCATCATCCACCCCCTTCCGCCGCCCTGCGGCCGGCATGGTGGCATTATCGCCACTTCATTCAGAAATTCATTGATCCATGTTCCCCGCCACAGGTAAATGGACTCTATTGTCGCATTGTGTCGCATTGGCGCAAGAAAGGGCCCGGCCTGATGAGCTCACGCAAGTTTTCCGCCCCGACCCGCCGTCGGATCCGCTCCCTTGCCCTGTTGCTGGCCGCCGCCGTTCTTCTTGGCAGTTGCAGCCTGCCGGGTCTGCGTGACGATTACATGGGCAAAAGCCTGCTGCAGAAGGAGAAGACCATCCGCCCGCCGGTCAGGCGCGATGCCTGGGGCAATCCCGTTCTGCCATCCCGGCCAGGCCAATAAAGCGCACGCGCTCATCCGCTGCAATGCAGCGGGCTGAACATGGTTCCTATTGTCCCAGCAGCGCCCTTTTGGCGCGCAGTATCCGCACCACCTCCCGCCGGGAAACGATAACGATCGCCGGATGGTTCAAGGCGGCACGGATGCGCGGCTCGCCGATCAGGTCGAAATGTTCCTTGGCCTGCCCCGGATACTGGCAGAAATAGGGCGAGCAGCCGAGCGATACCGCCACGGCGATCAGTTCCAGTGCCGCCTCCGTCCCGGCATCCGTGTTCAGAAGATGGGCGCTGCGCCGCCCGTCGGGCAGGGTCCGGGGCCGGTCCATCACCACCGCCATGAAGCACCCCCTCCCTGCCTTTGTCCGCCGCGGCGGCATACCGTTTCATGAGTGATCGGTTTCATAAGTGCCCGATTCGCCATGCCATGGGAAAAAGCGTGTCCGTGGCCACCGTTACAGGAAATAATCGAAACCCGCGCCATTTTGCAATGCCGCGGCTGGGGGCGTCAAACCGGCATCAAAGCAACGCGGAACACGCTTCTTGCCAAAGCTGTATCAGACAGGTTGTAGAAAGCATCTTGAAAACAGGGTTAACGTGTCTAAAGTGCTGCACCCATGAACACCGGCCGATTCACGGGCAGGCGGAAGCCTCCCTCGGCCGGACCCGCGGATATGACGCGGAGGGGGGAATTGAGGCGGATCGGCAGAAAACACGGGGCGGGGCAGCGGGGATGATCCAATCTCAGCCGGTAACGCTGCATGAGCTCAAGCGCGATGATCCGTTGTTCACCGTGCTCGCCTCCTGGCGCAATTCATGCAGCGAACACAACTGGCCGCACAAGCGCGATCTTTATCCGGAGGAATTCGGCCGTGCCCTTGGCCGGGTGTGTCTGGTCGATGTGCTGCGCCCGGGCCCGCGCTTTCGCTTCCGCCTGTTCGGCACCATTCTTGCCGCCAATATGGGGGCCGATATGCAGGGGCAGGATCTGGCCAATCTGCGCCCGCTGGATTACCGCGACATGGTTGCGGCCGATTACCGTGATGCCGTGCGCCGGGGCATTCCGACGCTCAGGCGCATCACCTGTGTTCATAACGGCGCCGAACTGAACTATCTGCGGCTGATCCTGCCCCTGATCGATGATAACGGGCGCATCAATTGCCTGCTGACCGCCTCCTCCACCCAGGATGACTGGGGGCTGTATTTCGGCAATGAAACGCTGCATATGCGCACCATGCTGAGCCCTTATCAGAACCCCAACCTGCCCCGCCCCCACTGATCCGCGCCACCTCCTGCCTCACCCCGGCATGCTCCGGCACGACCCGCCATGAATCCGGCACGAAAAGGGCCGGAGCAATGCCCCGGCCCGCATCCCGGCGGCCCGGCATCAGCGGGGCCGGATGAATGACGGCGGATCAGCCGCGCAGACGGCGTGCCAGCTTCCAGCAGGCCGGCAGCAGCGCCGCCGCCAGCAGCAGCTTGACGACATCACCGGCCAGGAAAGGATACAGCCCCCAGTCGAGCACCGGCTTGTCCCAGCCGACCACGGTGCCGAGCCACAGAACCCCGGGCACATAGATGGCGATATTGCCCAGCAGCATGGCCGCCATGGTGGTCAGGGGATTGCGGTCCCAGCCGCGCCCGGCCAGCCAGCCGCACAGCAGGGATGCGAGAAGAAAGCCAAGGATATAACCGCCGGTCGGCCCTGCCATATAAGCCAGACCCAGCCCCTTTTCGGGGGTGCCGGCGAAAACGGGCAGCCCCGCCGCCCCTTCGGCCAGATAGGCCAGCAGCGTCAGCCCGGCCAGGCGCCAGCCCAGCGCCATCGACAGCCCCAGAATGACCAGGGTCTGCATCGTCATCGGCACCGGCCAGAACGGCACCTGGAATTTCGAGGACAGGGCGATCAGTGCCGATCCGCCAAGCACCGTCAGCGCAACGCGCAGCGGACGGTTGGCCAGCCTGTCGCCGAGCATGGTTTCGTAAAGCGAGCCCATCGTCGGGGAATTGCTCTGCATGGATCACTTCTCCTTGCCTGCATGACCGCGGCGCCGCCGGGCGCCGTTCCGGCATCGTGAAGGGATCCTCTACCCCGGATAGGGCGCAACGGCAAGGCCCATATCGCCGCAGTTAAGGGTCAAGCGGAAGCCACCGCCTTTTGGATCACCCAAATGCGGGGGGTTATTCCACTGTCACCGATTTGGCCAGGTTGCGCGGCTGGTCGACATCGGTGCCCTTGAGAACGGCGACGTGATAGGCCAGAAGCTGCACCGGCAGCGCATAGAGGATGGGGGCGACAAAGGGATCGACCTCGGGCAGTTCGACGCGGCCCTCGGCCTCCTCCCCGACCTGAGCGATTCCTTTGGCATCGCTGAGGAAGATCACCCGCCCGCCCCGGGCCATGACCTCGTTCATATTCGAGATGGTCTTCTCGAACAGGGAATCGCTTGGCGCGATCACGATCACCGGCACTGTTTCATCGATCAGGGCGATGGGACCGTGTTTCATTTCGCCGGAGGCATATCCCTCGGCATGAATGTAGGAAATTTCCTTCAGTTTCAGCGCCCCTTCGAGAGCCAGCGGATAGCCGGTGCCGCGCCCCAGATAGAGCACGTCGCGCGCCTCCATGATATCCGCGGCCAGCGCCTGCAGGGTTTCATCATGGTTCAGCACCTCGGCAGCGCGGGAGGGTACCTCGGTCAGGGCGTTGACCAGCTCGGCCTCGCGCCGCCCGTCGATCGCCCCGCGCTGGCGGGCGGCGGCAATGGCGATGCAGGCCAGGGTCGCAAGCTGGCAGGTAAAGGCCTTGGTCGAGGCAACGCCGATCTCCGGCCCGGCCAGAGTCTGAAAGATCATGTCCGATTCACGGGCCATGGAGCTTTCGGCAACATTGACGATCGAGGCGATATGCTGCCCCTGTTCGCGACAGTAACGCAGCGCCGCCAGGGTGTCGGCGGTCTCTCCGGACTGGGAGATGAACAGGGCCAGCCCCCCTTCAGGCAGCGGCGCCTGGCGATAGCGGAATTCGGAGGCGATATCGACCTCCACCGACAGGCGGGCAATCTGTTCGAACCAGTATTTGGCCACCATCGCCGCATAGAAGGAGGTGCCGCAGGCAATGATGGTGATCTTCGGCAGCCCCGCGAAGGAAAA
>CAYXDL010000158.1:0-5991 GCA_964463775.1 uncultured Hyphomicrobiales bacterium | reverse complement strand
GCAACGGTGGTGGATGCCGATGAGATCCTGGTCATGGAGGCCGGATGCATCGTCGAGCGCGGCACCCATGCGGGTCTGCTGGCGCGTAACGGAACCTATGCGGCGCTGTGGCGGGCTCAGGCTGAGGAACGCCACGGGAAGGAGGAGGGGGATTCCGGCGAGATCGAGGGTGATCTTCGCCCTGAACCTCTGCTATAAGCGAGCCGGAAACCATTCCGCGCGGAATGGAAGCGAAACGGAGAACGGGGTTTTTGATGGATACGGTGCTTTCGGTACTGACGCCCATTCACCGGGAAGGATACCGGTTCATAGCCATTTTCGCCGTGGCGACAGTGCTGCTGTTTCTGATCGGCGAACCGCTGGGCTGGATCGGCATCATTCTGACCCTGTGGTGTGCTTATTTCTTCCGCGATCCGGAGCGCTTTCCGCCGGAAAACCCGGCGGCCGTGGTTTCGCCCGCCGATGGGGTGGTGCAGATGATTGAAAACGCGGTGCCGCCGGCCGAGCTGGGCATGGGCGATGATCCCCGCCCGCGGATCAGCGTGTTCATGAATGTCTTCAATGTGCATGTGAACCGGGTTCCGGCCACCGGGCGGATCATCTGTCAGGCCTATCGCCCGGGGAAGTTTCTCAATGCCTCGCTGGACAAGGCGAGCACGGAAAACGAACGCCACGGGGTGCGCATGGAAACCGATGGCGGACAGAACATCGCCTTCGTGCAGATCGCCGGTCTTGTCGCCCGGCGGATCCTGTGTCACCTTGAGGATGGTCAGCGCGTCGAGGCGGGCGAACGTTTCGGCCTGATCCGTTTCGGCAGCCGGGTCGATGTTTATCTGGAACCCGGCATGAAACCTCTGATCCGCGAAGGACAGACCATGATTGCCGGGGAAACGGTGCTGGCCCTGCTGCCGCCCGCCGGGGACGGATCTGAGCAGCGGTAAGTGAAAATGGCACGGCAACAACCACCGGGAGGGCGAAGGATGAACCGCCCCAATGCGGGACAGGGCTCGCGCAGCCGCTTCAGGATCATGCCGGTCAACAGTCTGGCGCCGAATATTCTGACGGTACTGGCGCTTTGCGCCGGGCTGACGGCGATCCGTTTCGCCCTGCTCGGCCAGTGGGAAAAGGCCGTCGCCGCGGTTCTGGTCGCCGGTGTTCTCGACGGGCTCGACGGGCGGCTGGCGCGGTTGCTCAAGGGCGCCTCGAAATTCGGGGCCGAGCTCGATTCCCTGTCCGATTTTCTCAGTTTCGGCGTGGCTCCGGCGCTGGTGCTGTATCTGTGGGGCGTGAAGGAACTCAAGGGTCTGGGCTGGATCCTGGTGCTGGTTTTCGCCGTTTCCTGCGCGCTGCGTCTGGCGCGCTTCAACACGGCGCTGGAGGATCCGGACCGGCCGGCCTGGAGCAGCAATTTCTTTACCGGCATCGCCGCCCCCGCGGGCGCGGCGCTGTCGCTGTTGCCGATGATGCTCTATTTCGAAACCGGTTACGGGTTTTTCACCAATCCGGTACTGATGGGTATCTGGATGGCGGCGATGGCGGCGCTGATGGTCAGTCAGGTACCGACTTATTCCTTCAAAAAGCTCAGGGTGCGCCGCGAATATATTCTGGGGGTGCTGCTGGTGGTGGCGCTGATCGCGGCCTTGCTGGTCACCTATCCCTGGGCGGTGCTGAGTGCCCTGGCGATCGCCTATCTCTCCTCGGTGCCGTTTTCCTGGCGAGCGCACCGTCACCTTTCGCGCAACCGCGAAGCTGCCGCGGCCCCGCTGGAGGATGAGGCCGGGCATCCCGGGTCATGATTTTCTCCCGACCCTGAAAACTGCTCAGGGGACGGCGGCGCAGGATGCGCCGCCGTCAGCGATCATTCTGCCGGATTTTCCGCCGTCTTTGCAGTTTCCGGCGTGGGGGTGCCTGCCGCTTTGGCCGTTTTACCCCGCCGGTTCTGCCGGCGACGGCGGAAAAAGGCGCTGGTGCGCGCCCCCAGAACCAGCAATGAGGGTGTGACCACCAGGGTCAGCACGGTGGCGAAGGCCAGGCCGAAGGCAACGGCGGTGGCAAGCTGCACCCACCACTGGGTTGAGGGCGCGCCCTCGGTAACCGTGCGGGTGAAAAAGTCGATATTGATCTGAAACACCATCGGCAGCAGGCCGACAATGGTCGTGACGGTGGTCAGCATGACCGGGCGCAGACGCTGGGCACCGGTGCGCAGCACCGCCTCGACGGGCGAGAATCCCTGTTTCAGCAGATAATCATAGGTATCGATCAGCACGATATTGTTGTTCACGACGATGCCGGCCAGCGCGATGATGCCGACGCCGGTCATGACGATGCCGAAGGTCTGCCCGGTGATCAGCAGCCCCATCATCACCCCGATTGTCGACATGATGACGGCACTCAGAATCAGGAAGGCCTGATAGAAGCTGTTGAACTGGGTCACCAGTATCACCGCCATCATGAACAGGGCGACGGCAAAGGCCTTGATAAGAAAGGCGCTGGCCTCCTTCTGATCCTCCTGCGAGCCCTTGAAGGAGATCCGGATATCGGGATCCCATTGCTGGCTGCCGATCCAGGCCGCGATTTCCTTTGCCTTGGCATCGATGTTTACCCCGTCGGTGACATTGGCCTGAACCAGAAGCTTGTTGCGGCTGTCGATGCGTTCGATATTGCCGACGCGCGGCTGTGGCGTGCGGGTGACGAAATTGCTGATCGGCACCATGCCGTGATTGGTGAGGATGCGCAGATTGTCCATCTGTTCGATGGTGCGGTAGGCGCGCGGATAGCGGACGCGGATCTCCACCTCGTCATCGGTGTCGTCGGGGCGGTATTCACCGATCTTGATGCCGTTGGTGATCAGCTGAATGGTGGTGCCGACGCTGGTGATGTCGGCACCGAAGCGTCCGGCCTTCGCACGATCGACGTCAAGCTTCCATTCGATGCCCGGAATCGGGCGTGAATCCTCAATATCGGTCAGATTGGCAACGGCGGTTTCCAGATGGTTGCGGATGCGTTCGACGGCGCCGGGCAGCTTCTCCGGAAAGCGCGACGTGACCTGTATCTGGATGTCCTTGCCCGTCGGCGGTCCGGTGTCGGGCTTGCGCACCTCGACAATGATGCCGGCGATATCGGCTGTGCGCGCCCGGATGTCCTCGAACACCTCGCGCGCCGGACGGCGCTCCTGCCAGTCCTTGAATTCGACGAGGATCGATCCGATCACATCCTCGGAAACGTTCTGCTGTCCCGCCTTGCCGGTGCGGGTATAGACGGTGGCGAAATCATCGAGCTGCAGGACGCGGTTCTCCACCTCGCGCACCAGGGCATCCTTTTCATCGGTGGAAAGATTGCCGCGGGCATGGACATAGACGAAGGCCTGTTCCGGCTCGACATCGGGGAAGAATTCCACCCCCTCGCCTTTCATGGCGAAGATCACCTGTACGCCGACCAGCACCGACAGGGCGGTGATCAGCACGATCAGGGGGTGGGTAACGGCGCCTTTGAGCATGCGCACATACAGGCCGGTAAATCCTTTCAGATCGCTCAAATCGCCACCTTCGGCGGCGGCAAGTGCCTTCATCGTTGCCGGGTCGGCGCTGCCGGCCCGCCCGATCTGCGCGCCCAGGGTGGGGACGAAGATCAGGGCCATCAGCAGTGACGCCGACAGGGTGACGATCAGGGTGATCGGCAGGAACTTCATGAATTCGCCGACGATGCCGGGCCAGAACAGCAGGGGCATGAAGGCGGCCAGTGTGGTGGCGGTGGAGGCGATGATCGGCCAGGCCATGCGTTTGGCGGCCAGGGCATAGGCCTGGTCCCGGTCCAGCCCCTCCGCCATCTTGCGGTCGGCGAACTCGACGACGACGATGGCGCCGTCAACCAGCATGCCGACAGCCAGAATCAGGGCGAACAGCACCACGATATTCATGGTAAGGCCGAACAGGTAGAGATAGAGGATGCCGAGCAGGAAGGATCCGGGAATGGCGATGCCGACCAGAAAGCCCGCCCGCAGCCCCATGGCGCCGATGACAACGATCATCACCAGCAGAACGGCGCTGATGACATTGTTCTGCAGATCAGTCAGCATGTTGCGGATGTCGTTGGACTTGTCCTGACTGAAGCTGGCTCTGACGCCCGGTGGCCACTGCTTGCTTTCCTCGGCGACGACGCGGCGCACGGCATCGATGGTTTCAATCACGTTTTCGCCCAGGCGTTTCTTGATTTCCAGTGCCACGGCGGGCTGACCGTCGACCCGGGCATAGCTGGTGGCATCCTTGAAGGTGCGCCGCACCCTTGTGATGTCACCCAGGGTGACGACACTGTCCCCCGATACCTTGATCGGCAGATCAAGGACATCCTTGGCCGTCTTGAACAGGCCGGGCACCTTGATGGCGAAACGCCCGGCCCCGGTATCCAGCGCCCCGGCGGCGATCAGGCGATTGTTCAGGGTGACGGCGCTGACCAGTTCCTGCTGGGAGATGTTGTAGGCCTCCAGCTTGACCGGGTCGGCGACCACCTCCAGCAATTCCTCGCGATCCCCGGCGATATCGGCTTCCAATACGCCGGACAGCCCCTCGATTTCATCGCGCAGCCTGCGGGCCAGGTGGATCAGGGTGCGTGCCGGCACGTCACCCGACAAAGTGACCACAAGCACGGGAAACAGGCCGACATTGACCTCGTTGACGGTGGGATCGTCGGTTTCATCGGGCAGTTCGGTCTTGGCGATATCGACGGCTTCGCGGACATCCTTCTTGGCTTCATCGATATCGGTGCCGGCCTGAAACTCCAGAGTGACGGAAGCATGCCCCTCCTCGGCGCGCGAGCGCATTTCCTTGATGCCCTCGATCGAACGCAGCTCCTGCTCCATGGGGCGGACGAGCAGGCGCACGGCATCTTCGGGCGAAATGCCCTCATGGGTCATCGAGACATAGATGATCGGGATATCGATATCCGGATCCGATTCCTTCGGGATCCACTGATAGGCGAGGAATCCGGCCACCAGAATGAAAACCAGGGTGCTGAGCACCGTGCGCGCATGGCGAATGGCGGTTTCGATCAGGGCATTCATGAGCTTTTCTGCCCCGCATTTTCCATGGAAACGCGGATGGGGTTGCCATCGGGCACGAATTCCTGGCCGACGGTGATCACGGTGACCTGATCGGGCAGTCCCGCGATCCACATGCCGTCCGTTTCATCGCCGACGATCTGCACCGGCACGAAGCGGGCGCGGCCGTTATCGACGATCTTGACGCCGATTTCATCTTTCGGCCCCAGCGTCAGAATGGCCGGGGAAATGAAATGGGCCTTGCGGCTGCGCCCCTCGAAGGCGATATCGGCGCTCATCCCGGCGGGGATGGCGCTGCCCGGATTCGGCACCTCGATTTCCACCCGGAAGGTGCGGGTATCGCTTTGTGCTTCACGGGCGATGAAACGAATGGTGCCTTCGACCTTCTCTCCGGTCGGCAGGGTGGCGCGGGCCTTGCCGCCGGTCTTCAGCTCCTCGATCTGGGTTTCGGAAACGGCGCCGACCACGAGAATGGGGTCGAGATCGACGAGCAGTGCCACCGGATCGCCGAGCTTGAGATAATCGCCCAGCTCGACATGGCGCTTTTCAATGACACCGCCGAAAGGCGCCCGGATGGTCAGATTGCGGATTTCGATTTCCATCGCCCTGACCCGCGCCCTGGCGGCTTTCAGATTGGCCAGGGCCGCGGCCAGCTGGGTTGCGGCGCGGAAGCCCTTGTTGCGCAGGGATTGCGAGGCCTCATATTCCAGTTCCCGCTGGCGCAGGGCGGCGCGGGCCTCGGCCAGGCGGGCCTTGCGGTCCTCCTCATCGAGGGTGGCGAGGATATCGCCCTTTTTCACGACCTGCCCCTTGCGGGCCTTGATGGCGATCACCCGCCCGTAGGTCTGGGCGCGGATATTGATGCCGCGTACGGCTTCGGTATGTCCGCGCACCTCGACCCGTTCGGTATAGGTCCGGGCAGTGATCCGCCGGGCACG
>CAYXDL010000157.1:0-6013 GCA_964463775.1 uncultured Hyphomicrobiales bacterium | reverse complement strand
GGAACCGCCAGAGCCACCGGAACCGCCAGAGCCACCGGAACCGCCAGAGCCACCGCCTGTCAAGGCGTTATCCGTTGCGTCGGCTATGTCAAGAAACCGTGGCTCGGGAGCGGAATAATTCAGTGATGTGGGAGGCAGCGGACCAGGATCGGGATATCCCGGCGGTAAAGCACCGGGGGTAAACGGCAAAAAACCGGCACCATCGTTCTGCGGGGTATTCCCCCCGGCCGCAGGGGCCACCCCTTCGGCCAGAAGGGTTGCCAGATCCATGCCACTGCCATCGGCGAAAATCAGGGATTCATCGGGCGACTGAACGGCGAGGTCGAGAAATCCCCGCAGCACGATCACGCCGCCATCCGCAAAGCGCAGAAAGAGATCGCCATCGATGATTTCCATGCGCAGATCGTCGGGAAGGGCCTCCACCCTCGCCCCGGCGGTCAGCTGCCCGGCATCGATTTCCACCACCTGCCCCGGCGGCGGCGGCTCCAGTACGGCTTCAGATGCGGACAGGGAAGGAAGGGGCGCACCCTCTATGCCGCCGCGCGGTGGTTGCCCGCCCGCCTTTTCCGGATCCTTACCCGGGTTTTCATCCTGTCTGCGCGCCATGACACCGTCATCGGAAGTCACCGTTTGCGGCAGTCTATAACAAATAACAGCGCATTTTCATAAAATTTGCAGCAATTACCCACAACGAAGCGCGCTAAAGGCGGAAGAGATCAGATGTCCCGGCCAAGGCGGCGCAGAATTCCTTCCACCGCCGTCCAGGATTCCCGCACCTTTTTGTCCGTATCCTGGTTCGAATCCTCACGCATATAGGATCTGAGGCCCGAAACGAACGGTTTCAGGGCCTTGTCGATCACCAGCTTGTTTTCCCGGATTTCCTGCCCCGTGAACAGAATGTTGCGCAGCAGATCGACCGCCACCTCATCGTCTTCGACCGAGGCGACAATCGTAAACGCCGCGCTGACCTTGGCGAAACGCTCAACCGCCACCGTCTGCAGAGCGTAGAGATGCTCAAGATTGTATTTTTCCTGCCGTGCCTCCTTTTCGGCCATCAGGGCGGAGACATCGCTGCCATTGGCCTGTTGAATACGTTCATTGTATTCCTGCTCCAGGGCCATGATCGCCTGTTCGGCGTGCTTGACCTCATCATAGGCGACGTCAAGCTCGGCCTTGGATTCCTCGATCAGATGGTGTCGGCGTACCATGTGAACTCCGGCGTTGTGCCAAATCCCTCTCTCGCCAACGCTACCTGCGGCAAATGCCAATCTTCCGGGTTTCTTCCTGAAAAATGCGTTAAATTGCAGCAATCAGCGCAAAATTTTGCATCCCGGAGCATGACGGGCATGGTGCATCCTTTTCTCGATCACAGCGGCATTATGGCCATCGCCCATCGTGGCGGGAACGAAACCGCCCCGGAGAACACCATGGCGGCCTTCGCGCATGCCGTCTCTCTCGGTTACCGCTGCATTGAAACCGACGTGCATGCCAGCCGTGACGGGGTACTGATGGCTTTTCATGATGCGGATCTCGGACGACTGGCCGGTGTCAGTGCCCGTATCGGCGATCTGGATTTCGCTCAAATCAGCCGCCTGCGCATCGATGGCGAACATGCCATTCCCCGCCTGGAGGACCTGCTGGACGCCTGGCCCGATATCCGCATCAATATCGACCCGAAATCCGATGCCGCCGTGGCGCCGCTGGAAAGGTTGCTGAAGGGAAAGCGCGTGCTGGAACGGATCTGCATCGGATCCTTCAGCCACAGGCGCCTGCGCCATCTGCGCGAAAGCCTCGGCCCCGGATTGTGCAGCTCGGCCTCGCCCCTTGAAGTGGCGGCACTGCGCTTTGCCCGCCCCCGACGCCCCGCTTATGCCTGCCTGCAGATTCCGCTGCGTCATTTCGCGGTTCCCGTTCTCAGCCCGGCACTGCTCACACGTGCCCGCAGAAGCGGCCTGCCCGTTCATGTATGGACCATCAACGACCCGGTGCAGATGAAGCATCTTGCGGCAATGGGCGTCGACGGGATCATGACCGACCGCCTGTCGCTGCTGCTGGACGTTCTGGAAGAACACACCACAGGCACAGGGGCCGGCACGGCATCATCGCGCCGGCCACCGGCATGACCGATACCGATACGGTTTCCTTCCTCAGCGGCAGCCCCCTCCTGCACCGGAAAGGGTCACCCCCTCACCGGCCGGAAATCAGCGGCAGGCGGACATACTCTCCTTCATGGGCAGGATAATCGTTACCGCCGTGCCCCGCCCGGGCTCGGAAGCAATATGCAGACGCCCTTCATGGCGGTTCAGAATATGTTTGACGATCGACAGGCCGAGCCCGGTTCCGCCCAGTTCCCGGCTGCGCGCGGAATCGACACGGTAAAAACGTTCCGTCAGCCGCGGCAGATGTTCCGGTGCAATGCCGGGGCCATGATCGGTAATGGTCAGGACGAGGTTGTTGTTTTCCACAGCGGCATCGATACGGATATGCCCTGCCGCCCCGCCGTATTTGATCGCATTGTCCATCAGATTCTGCACCACCTGGATCAGCTCGTCGCGATCCCCCGGCACCATGGGCAGATCACGGGCATTGTTCTCGATGCGGATATCCTTTTCGGCAATGATCGGCGACAGGCCGTCCAGAACCGCACCGAGAACGCTGTTCATATCCACCGGATCCGCAGGGCGTTCATGGGCCTTCATCTCGATCTGCGAAAGTGACAGAAGATCGCCGACCAACCGTTCCATGCGCGATGCCTGGCCTTCCATGATGGCAAGAAACCGTTCCCGTGCCGCCGCATCCTCCCGCGCCGGCCCCTGAAGGGTTTCGATGAAGCCACTGAGCGCGGCCAGCGGTGTTTTCAGCTCATGGCTGGCATTGGCGATGAAATCGACGCGCATCTGTTCGATACGTTTGCGTTCGGTCAGGTCGTAAAGCGTCAGCAGCAGGCACACCCCATCCGGCAACTCCCCCTTCAGGGCGATCAGGCGCGCCTCGAACTGACGATCATGGGGAACGGACTGATGGAATTCGACGGAAAGAACATCAGCCCCGCCCGCAAGAACCGTGTCGGCGGCATCGAGGACTGCCGGCTGACGCAACGCAGCCGACAGGTCGAGGCCGATCACATCACCTGGCAGCAAGGCGCGCGCCGCCTGGTTGGCACTGACGATGCGCCGGCTTGCATCGAGGGTCAGCAACGGATCCGGCAGGGTGTTGACGATGGTCTCCGCCAGCGTCGCCAGGGCCTTGCTGTGACGCGACTGGGCCCGCAGCCGCCGGCGCAGGGCGACCAGCACCCGCGACAGAGATAACGGCAGATGGCGCCGCGGCACGGGAGGGAGGGCTGCTTCATCCGCTTCGGCCAGCTGCTCCAGATAGGCCCCCATGACATCAAGCAGCAGCCGGTGGCGGAGCAGCAGAACGGCAAAGTACAGAAGCACCGCAAGCCCCACGCCATATGCCTGCGGGCTGGCAGGCCAGAGCCATGAGAACAAAACGGCCAGCAGCAGCGGAGCCGCGATCGTCAGCCCGTATTTACCGTAACGGCGCATTCATCCTCCTCATTACCCTTCCCCGTTATCCTTTTCCGGTTACCCTTCCGGTCCGTCGGCCGGCAGACCCCCTTCCGGGAACCCTTCCGCATGCTCATTCTGCCTGAACATTGTTACAGAATGCAAAACGGGCCCCGGAATTCCGGAGCCCGCAAAGCCGCAACAAGACGGCATTCACCGGATCAATAGCGGTACGGACGCCCCGCCTTGACCATGATGTCGTTATATTCCTTGATGATGCCGACAACCTTGGCCTTGAGCGGCGATTGCGCGGCGATTTCATCCCAGAACTTATGCGCCGCGGCCTCGACCTTGCCCCATTCCTCATCGGGCAGGGTGGTCAGCTTCAGCTTGGTGCCCTTGACGCGCAGCGATGCCTCGCCGCCCCAGTACCACCACTGACGATGGTAGTGCGAGCCGTCCATGCAGACCATCAGCAGTTCCTTCAGGTGATCGGGCAACTCGTTCCAGCGATCCATATTGGCGAAGAAGTGGCCGATCCAGGCACCCGAAATGTTGTTGGTCAGGAAATAATCCGTCACATCCGCCCAACCGGACGTATAGTCCTCGGTAATACCCGACCAGGCCAAACCGTCCAGCTCGCCCGTCTGCAGGGCAACTTCGGCATCCTCCCAGGGAATCGTCACCGGCACGACGCCGAACTGTTCCAGGAAGCGGCCGGCAGTCGGGAAGGTGAAGATCTTCAGTCCCTTGAGGTCATCAAGCTTGCGGATCGGCTTCTTGGTGGCGAAGTTTGCCGGATCCCACGACCCCGCGGAAATATGCTTCACGCCGACCTTGGCGTATTCCTCCTTCCAGATCTTGTCCAAGCCGTACTGATGGAACAGAACCGGCACATCGAGGCTGTAGCGGCAGGCAAAGGGGAAGTACCCGCCGAAGACCGTCACCTCCGTGGGCGAAGCCATCGAGTCGTCATCCGACTGCACCGCATCGATGGTGCCCTTCTGCATGGCGCGGAACAATTCACCCGTCGGCACCAGCTGATCGGCGGTAAACAGCTCGATCTGCATTTCATCGCCGGCAATGGCATTGAAGCGCTTGACCATGGGAACGATGACCTTTTCGGCCAGCGCCGGGCCGGCATAGGTCTGCAGCCGCCACTTGATCTTGGGGCCGGCAGCCTTCACCGCGGGAGCGGCCAGTGTCGCAGCAGCAGCAGCACCTGCACCCGCTGTTTTCAGAAATTTACGCCTTGTCGTCATTGTCTTCTCTCCTTGTTTGAGCCTTGCAAATTTTCAGGTCATTGCCTGTCCGTTCGCTCCTTGCCGGAGTCTTGGTTATCCACCAGCGCCCCCGAAATAGATGTAATGCGGAAGCCAAAGGGCGATCTGCGGAAAAACCATGTTCAGCATAAGCGCCAGAACCATCACCCCCACGAAGGGAAAGATCGAGGCATAGATGTCGCGCATGCCGATATCCTTCGGCGCCATGGCCTTCATAAGAAACAGGTTGTAGCCGAATGGCGGCGTCATATAGGCGATCTGCGTCGTAATCGTGTACAGCACGCCGTACCAGATCAGATCGAAGCCCAGCGCCTTGACCAGCGGAATATACAGCGGCGCCACGATCACCAGCATCGCGGTGTCGTCCAGAAACGTACCCATGATGAGAAAGCTGAGCTGCATCAGGATCAGAATGGTCCAGGGGGAAAGGCCCAGCTCCTCGGTAAACAGATTGTTGATCGCCTTGACCGCACCCAGCCCGTCAAACACCGCACCAAAGCCCATGGCCGCAACGATGATGAACATGAACATACAGGAAATCGCCAGGGTTGAACGCACCGAGGTTTCGAAAACCTGACGGTTCATTCTTCCCTTCACCACCGCCGCCAGAAAGGCCGTCATCGCCCCCAGAGCCGAGCTTTCCGTCAAAGACGTCCAGCCCTTCACGAAAGGGAACATCATGGCGAAAAAGATGATCAGCGGCAGCAGCCCGGCGCGCAGAAGGCGCAGCTTCTCGCTCATGGGAACCGCCTCGCGTTCCTCCTTGCTCAGCGGTGGCCCCAGTTCGGGCGAGATACGGCAGCGGATATAAATATACAGGATAAACATCGCCGCCATCAGCAAGCCGGGAATGATGCCCGCCAGCCACAACTGCCCGACCGGCTGGCGCGCGATCATGGCATAAAGCACCAGCACCACCGATGGCGGCACAAGGATGCCGAGGCTTGACCCCGCCTGAATGACACCGGTCACCATGCGTTTGTCGTAACCCCGCTTGCGCAATTCCGGCAGCGCGATGGTGGCGCCGATGGCCATGCCGGCGACCGACAGCCCGTTCATCGCCGAAATCAGCACCATCAGACCGATGGTACCGATGGCAAGCCCGCCGGCAACCGGCCCCATCCAGACATGGAACATCTTGTACAGGTCATCGGCGATCTTCGATTCGGAAAGGATGTAGCCCATGAAGATGAACATCGGCAGCGTCAGCAGCGGATA
>CAYXDL010000156.1:0-6033 GCA_964463775.1 uncultured Hyphomicrobiales bacterium | reverse complement strand
GACATAACCGGAGATCAGATTGATCAGCCGGCCGGGGATGAAAAAGGGGCTGAGGCGGCGCAGCCCCTTTTCCTTGAATTCGACGGCGGCATCGCTGATACCGGAAAGACCGCCGATACCGGAACCGATCATCACGCCGGTGCGGCACAGGGATTCCTCATCCTCCGGCGCCCATCCGGCATCGTCAACCGCCTGTTTGGCCGCCACCATGCCGTAACGGATGAAATCATCGACGCGGCGCTGATCGCGCGGCGACATCGCCACATCGCCATCGAAGCCCAGCTCGGGATCCTCATCCTTACGCTTGACCTCGCAGGCGATACGCGCCGGCAGCGCCGACGCATCGAAACGGGTGATCGGACCGGCGCCGGAGCGCCCTTCGATCAGGTTCTTCCAGGCCCCTTCGACACCGGTTCCCACGGGGGTCACGAGACCCAGACCCGTTACGACAACACGACGCATCAACCTAACCCCATTACTGCAATTTCGGCGGATTTTTCCGGTTCAGTCGGAACCTGTCAGGAAGCTTTCGAAATGAAATCGATCGCATCCTTGACGGTCTGGATCTTCTCGGCGGCGTCATCGGGAATCTCGCAACCGAATTCCTCCTCAAACGCCATCACGAGTTCAACGGTATCCAGGCTGTCGGCGCCCAGATCCTCGATGAAGCTGGCATTCTCGGTAACCTTGTCTTCCTCGACACCGAGATGCTCGATGACAATCTTCTTTACCCGTTCGGCAATATCGCTCATGGCTTGTTCCTTAAGATGTGCTTGTTACTAACTGAGTTCCGACTGGTTCAGCTCTTCTACAAGGGCTATTCCCCGCCCTCAACAGGAGAATACTGCCGTCTATCACACTTTCAGGGGCATTACCAGCACCCAGGATTTCCGCGCGGGACGGCAGCGTTCAGCCGGCCGGAACCACTCAGATCATGGCCATCCCGCCATTGACATGAAGGGTTTGGCCGGTCACGTATCCCGCCTCATCCGAGGCCAGATACAACACTGCGGCGGCAATGTCATCAGGAGATCCCATCCTGCCCATGGGAATACCCGAAAGCAGGGTCTCGCGCTGGCGATCGTCCAGGGCATCGGTCATCGCCGTCGCAATAAAGCCCGGCGCCACGCAATTGACGGTGATGCCACGCGTTGCCACTTCCTGCGCCAGGGATTTGCTCATCCCCGTGATACCGGCCTTCGAGGCCGCGTAATTGGCCTGCCCGGGATTGCCCGCCGTCCCCACGATGGAGGTGATCGAGATGATGCGCCCGTGGCGCTGCTTCATCATGGTGCGCAACATTGCCTGCGACAGCAGGAAGCCGGCGGTCAGGTTCACTTCCAGAACCTTGTCCCAGTCCTCTTCCTTCATGCGCATGGCCAGCCCGTCACGGGTCAGCCCGGCATTGTTCACCAGAATATCCATGCCCCCGGCCTCGGCGACCGCCGTTTTCGCCAGCGCCTTCACGGCCGCGCGATCGCTCAGATCGCAGGGCACGGCAATCACCCGCTCACCCAGATCCCCTGCCAGGGCATCCAGTTTCTCCCTGCGCGTACCGCTGATGACGACCGTGGCGCCGGCACCGTGCAGTGCCCGCGCGATCGCCTCACCGATACCGCCCGTGGCACCGGTAACCAGGGCCTTGCGGCCTGTCAGATCGAACATTTCCCTCTCCATTATCGGTTCAAAGCGACGCAAGAAACGCTTCGATATCTTCCGGCCCCTGAACGGAACGGGCGGACATCGACCGGTCGATGCGGCGCACCAGCCCGCTCAGAACCTTGCCGGCGCCCAGCTCGACCAGTTCACTGACCCCCTGCTCCTTCATATAGAGCACGGATTCGCGCCAGCGCACCATACCCGTGACCTGTTCTACCAGCAGAGAACGGATTTCATCCGGATCGCTGACGGCGGCGGCACGGACATTGGCAACGAGCGGCACGGCCGGGGTGCGGATATCCACTTCCCTCAGGGCCTCATCCATGCGTTCGGCCGCCGGCTGCATCAGCGGACAATGGAACGGCGCACTGACCGGCAACAGCACGGCGCGGCGCGCCCCCTTGCCCTTGGCAATCCCGATGGCACGCTCCACGGCCTCCTTGTGACCGCTGACCACCACCTGCCCGTCGGCGTTGTCATTGGCTGCGGTGCAGACCTGCCCCTCGGCGGCCTCGGCGGCAACGGCGGCGGCATCCTCCAGGCTCAGCCCAAGAAGGGCGGCCATGGCGCCTGCGCCCACGGGCACCGCCTCCTGCATCGCGCGGCCGCGAATCTTCAGCAGACGCGCCGCATCCGCAAGGCTCAGGCTGCCTGCCGCCGTCAGGGCTGAATATTCGCCAAGGGAATGCCCGGCGACAAAATCCGCTGCTTTGGCCAGTTCCAGACCGCCCTGCCCCTCAAGGACCCGCATCACTGCCATGCTCACCGCCATCAGGGCGGGCTGGGCATTTTCGGTCAGTGTCAGTTCGTCCTCCGGCCCTTCGAACATCAGCGTGCTCAGCTTCTGTTTCAGCGCCTCATCGACCTCCTCAAAGACCTCGCGCGCCTCGGCAAAACTGTCGGCAAGGGCCCGGCCCATGCCGACAGATTGCGACCCCTGACCGGGAAATACGAAAGCTCGGCTCATTTCATCCCTTCCTCTGCGGTTCCTCCATGGCGGCATCCGCCGCGGGGGCGTCGGTTGTGCATCAGACCCGCCTTCTTAGAGATTGCACCGGCGCTGTCAAGAACACCAGCCCTCTTGCATGTGCCACAGCCCTTGCATGTGCGTCCGTATGGTGTATATTCCGCGCGCTTAAAGAGCGAAGCTCCTTGCCGGATATTCCGGCTATAGCCTGGCCGGTCCTCGGAAATCGCCGCTGTCTTTCCCTTGGGGGATGCCTCCTGCCTTTCTTACGGACTCCAGGCGACCAACAGCCAGAAGGAGAAAACTGGATTATGGCGTATTACGAAAACGTCTTCATTGCGCGCCAGGATATTTCGTCCTCACAGGTCGAAACCCTTGCCGAAACCCTTGCCAAGATCATCGAAGAGAACGGCGGCAAGGTCACCAAGACCGAACATTGGGGCCTGCGCACGCTGGCCTACCGCATCAAGAAAAACCGCAAGGGCCATTATGTGCTGATGAATATCGACGCGCCCAGCGACGCGGTCCGTGAAATGGAACGCCAGATGCGCCTCAACGAAGATATCATCCGCTACCTGACCACCCGGGTCGATGAGCTGGAGGAAGGCCCCTCGGCCATCCTGCAGGCGCGGAACGCCAGGGATGACCGCCGTGGCAGCCGTGGCGGCAGTCGCCCGCCCCGCAATTAAGTCATTCGCACCCAGGACGGAGTTATCAAGATCATGACCATCAACATCGAAAAAGGCATTGTCCGCCCGTCGGCCGGCGGCCCGCGCCGCCCGTTCTTCCGCCGTCGCAAATCCTGCCCGTTCTCCGGCGCCAACGCCCCGAAGATCGACTACAAGGATGTGCGTCTGCTGCAGCGTTTCATGTCCGAACGCGGCAAGATCGTGCCCAGCCGCATCACCGCCGTTTCCGCCAAGAAACAGCGCAAGCTGGCCCAGGCGATCAAGCGCGCCCGCTTCCTGGCGCTGCTGCCCTACGTGATCAAGTAAGGGGAGGGCATCATGGAAGTCATTCTTCTCGAACGCGTCGAAAAACTGGGGCAGATGGGCGATGTCGTGACCGTCAAGGACGGTTATGCCCGCAATTACCTGCTGCCCCAGAACAAGGCGCTGCGCGCCACCAAGCAGAACAAGGAGCGCTTCGAACAGGAACGCTAATAGCTTGAGGCCCGCAATATCGAAGCCCGCAAAGAGGCCGAGGATATTGCCGGACGCATGGACGGGCTGTCCGTGATTCTGATCCGCGCCGCTTCAGACATGGATCAGCTTTACGGCTCCGTCACCAGCCGCGATATCGCCGAGGCCGTCAGCAATGAAGGCTTCAGCATCAACCGCAATCAGGTGCGCATCGACCGCCCGATCAAGACCACCGGCATGCATGACGTGGCCATCCGCCTGCATCCCGAGGTCGCGGTCAACGTGGTTGTCAATATCGCCCGTTCTCAGGAAGAGGCCGAGTTGCAGGCCCGTGGCGAATCCCCGGCTGACCTGGCCGCGGCCGAAGCCCGCGCCGATGCCGAGGCCCAGCGCGCCGAAGCCGCCGAAGCGGCCCGCGAACTGGATGAGGATGAGGCCGGAGAAGACGAAAACGCCTGATCTTTCACGTTCCCGGCAGGAAATGAGGCGGCGTCGGCAGATGCCGCCTTTTTCTGTGCCCCCCATCCCGCTAAAAGGATGCCTTGGTCATTGTAACATGATAAGAACGTGGCCATGAACGACGATACGGCACAGATGGATACGGGGCTGCCTTATCCCGCTCCCGAAGAAGGGAACGGTATGGCTGAAACCCCCGGTGAGTCCCCCGGATACCGGGTGCCCCCGCACAATCTGCAGGCGGAGCAGGAACTGCTCGGCGCCATCCTCGTCAACAACGATGCCGCCGCCCGGGTGGAGGATTTCCTCAAACCGGAACATTTCATCGAAGGCGTGCATCAGAAAATCTATGCCGCTGCCATGCGCCTGATCGACAAGGGCGAGCTGGCAACCCCCGTCACCCTTCGCGCCTATCTGGAACGCGATGAGGCCTTCGCCGATATCGGCGGCGACCGTTATCTGGCCGAGCTGGCGGCGGCGGCCACCACCGTCATCAATGCCGAGGAATACGGGCGCATCATCTATGATGCCGCCATGCGCCGCGAGCTGATCAGCCTGGGTACGGAAATCGTCAATCGCGGTTATGACGCGCCGCCGGAGGAAGATCACAGCCAGCAGATCGAACAGGCCGAGGGCGCCCTGTACAAACTGGCCGAAACCGGTGCCCGGGAAAGCAATCTGGCAACCTTCCACAGCGCCCTGGCCGAAAGCGTGCGCGCCATCGATGCCGCCTACAAGCGCGACGGACGGCTGGTCGGCGTCACCACGGGGCTGCGCGATCTGGACAAGGCGCTGGGGGGCATGCATCCCTCCGACCTGCTGATTCTTGCCGGGCGCCCCTCCATGGGCAAGACGGCACTGGCCACGGCGCTGGCCTTCAACGCGGCCAGGGCCTATCGCAAGATCACCGACAGTTCCGGACGGCATACCGCCACGGAGGGGGCCGTCGTCGCCTTCTTCAGCCTGGAAATGTCCGCCGATCAGCTTTCCACCCGCCTGCTGGCGGAGGAGGCGCGCATCCCTTCCGAAAAACTGCGCAAGGGCGAGGTCAGCGCCGATGATTTCGCCAATGTCATCATGCCCGCGGTGCAGCGGATAGAAAACACCCCGCTGTATATCGACGATACGCCGGCCATTACCATTTCCGCCCTGCGCACCCGTGCCCGCCGCCTGAAACGCACCCATGATCTGGGGCTGATCGTGGTCGATTACCTGCAGCTCATGCGCCCGTCCGGCTATCAGCGGACGGAAAACCGCGTTCAGGAAATTTCCGAAATCACCCGGGGCCTGAAGGCCATCGCCAAGGAATTGTCGGTGCCGGTGCTGGCGCTCTCACAGCTTTCACGGGCCGTCGAACAGCGCGAGGACAAGCGCCCCCAGCTTTCCGACCTGCGCGAATCCGGCTCGATCGAGCAGGATGCCGATGTGGTGATGTTCGTCTATCGCGAGGAATATTATCTTTCCCGCTCCGAACCCGAACACGACACCCAGGAATGGGAGGAATGGAAAGAGAAAATGGAACGGGTGCACAATGTCGCCGAAGTGATCATCGGCAAGCAGCGCCATGGCCCCATCGGCACCGTCAAGCTGATGTTCCACCCCGAATTCACCGCATTCCGCAATCTGGAACAGCCGGACCGATATGACAACTGACGATTTCCCCCGGCCCGACCCCTCCGAAGACGATCCGCGCGGCGGCTGTCCGGCCCTTAACATCGATCTGGCTGCCATTGCCGCCAACTGGCGCCTGCTGCGAGAAAAACATGCGCAAAAACGTTGCGCCGCCGTGATCAAGGCCGATGGTTACGG
>CAYXDL010000155.1:4376-6074 GCA_964463775.1 uncultured Hyphomicrobiales bacterium | reverse complement strand
CGGGTATGGCTTATTTCAGACTCTCGATCAGCAGTTGTGCCTGAACATCACAGCCATTATCGGCCATCCAGACGATGACTTCCCCCGGTGTGGCGGCGCTTTCGGGCAGAAAGCGGAAATCAACGCGTGTGGCGATCAGCTTGCCCTGCGGCTGCACCAGATAGACACGGTCCTGACGGATCTCCAGCCCGTCCGGCCAGCCGGTATAAGCCTGGCCCTTCTCCCACGCCACCTTCTTCTCAATCCCGAAAAGATGATCGCCCACCACGAGCCGCTTGCGGCTGCCGGTCCGCTCCCGCCACAGACGCGGCAGGGTGCCCGGGCGCAGGCAGTATGTCCCGGCACGGGCCACATTCACCGCCCAGGGATCCGGCGCCTCGCCACCCGCCGTCACGCCCCGGATCGAACCCAGACTGGTGCGCCCGCGCTCATCGGAACCGACAAGGCGCGACAGCGATGCCAGCAGCCCCTTTCCCTTTGCGGCCTTTGCGGCCTTGTCTTTCGCCTTGCCCCGCTCACCGACAGCCCCGGCATAAGGGCCCTTGATGGTCAGCGGTTTGCCCGCATCATCGATCAGGGTAACCGCCGCCCCTTCGCTCAGGCGCAGTTCGGTACCACCTGGAAGAATGCTGCCACGGGCCAGCGCGGGATCGGAAGAACGGATCACCACATATTGCGACGCCTTCGCCGGCAATGGCGAGGCCATCATCGCCACGACCAGCACCGCCATCCGCAGACTCTTGTGACTTGCCATCACTTCCCCTCCAACCTGATCAGTATGCCGGATACGCCCCCATCCTCCTGCAGCCGCCGGTAATGAAACATCACCAGAGGATCATCCGGATAGCGCTCCGCCAGATCCACAAGGGGGCGCATATCGCCCTCTTCCAACGCCCTGAAGGCCCGGATATATTCCTCGCCCGCCAGGTTTCGGGACTCCAGCTCTGCCCTGAGGACCGGATGATACAGGCGGATCGGGATTTCCTTGCCCTTCAGCAGCACATCGCCGATCGGCCGGCAAAGAATATCATCACAGCGGGCGGTTTCGGCTATGACCGCGCTCACAATGATGTCAGTGCCGAAATACTTGTTCGCCCCCTCCAGCCGCGCCGCCGTGTTCACGACATCGCCTATGGCCGTGTAATCGAATCGTTCCCTGCCGCCGAAATTGCCCACCGTGGCGGTTCCGGCATGAACGCCGATGCGCGTGCGCCCGAAAGCGCAGCCCTCCTCCGCCCGCGCCCCGCCCGGCATGAATTCCCTTGCCGCCTTCCCCATCGCCAGAGCACAGCGCAACGCACGGGCTGTGAAATCGGGACTGTCGGAGGGCGCATTGAAAAAGGCGACAACCGCATCGCCGATGAACTTGTCTACGGTGCCGTCATAATCCTGGATCACGATGCGGCTCATCCGCTCCAGATAGGCATTCAGCGCCGCGACCAGACGCTCCGGATCGCTGCGCTCGCTCAGATCGGTGAAGCCCTCGATATCGGTAAAGATGAACGCCATGTCCCGGCGTTCATTGACGATATTCATCCAGGCCGGGTTGTCACTGATCCGGGCGACGACATCCCGGGGCACGTAACGGGAAAAGGCATCGCGGATCCTTCGCTTCATCAGGCGCTCGCGCCGGCGCTCGGCCAGTTCGCCGCCGAAAGCCGTCATCCCGGCGGCCAGAACCGGCATGACAATGGCCAC
>CAYXDL010000155.1:0-4366 GCA_964463775.1 uncultured Hyphomicrobiales bacterium | reverse complement strand
AGAACGAAGGCCGCCCCCACATAGATCAGCAGACCCAGAACGAACAGCGCTGCCTTGATCAGTGCCCCGGCATCCAGCAGCACCAGCCCCAGCGCTGCCAGCGCCGCCAGCGCCGCCAGCAGAAGGTTCAGCCACAGCGGTGCATAGGGCGGTCTTGTTCCGTCAAGAAACTGCGCCAGGGCATGGGCGTGGATCATCACCCCGGGAATGGCCGGGCCATAGCCCTCCAGATCGCGGGCAAAAGGTGTGAAATGCCGGTCATCCTGGGGCAGGTTGGCCCCGATCAGTACGATCTTGCCGGCAAAGACCCGTTTGGGAAACAACGCCACCGTATCGGCGGGAAAATAAGCGAAAGGGGGCCCGCCCTCCGCCGTGGGCGGACGGTAAACCAATGCCTGCGGATCCGGCGGTAGGGGGCTGCCCATGGCCCTCACCAACGCGGCTGCCAGCCGTGGCGGACGGCCGGCCCCGGCCTCAGGGGAATAATGGCGCACCACACCGCCATATTCCTTCTGCAGACCCGCATAGCCCTGCGCGATACCATCGAGAAACGCGGTCTGAAAGGCGATCTGTGCTTCGGTCAGCCCGGCACGGGCATCGCCCACCGCCACCACCAGCGGCACCGGATAGTTACGCATCAGCATGCGAAGGCGTTCATCCTTTTCCGCTTCTGTTGCCTGATCGAACAGGATATCCACCCCGACTGCCGCCACATCCGCATCCGCCAGCGCCGACAGCACCGATGCCAGAAACCCCCGGTCCAGTGGCGAGCGATAGGGAAAACGGCGCAGTGTCTCCTCCTCGATCGTTACCAGAACGATCCGCTCATGCACCGGTTGCGGCGCGCTCATGACCTTCAGGCGCAGATCGGCCAGCCAGTCCTCCGCCAGCCGGGCAGGAGGAAAGGACGAGGCCAGCACCACCGCCCCGGCCCAGCAGGCCAGGGCGATCAGCAACAGATCGCGGAATCTCCGCCGATACAGGATGCTTGACAAACCCTCTCCCCGAAAAATGGCGCCCCCCGCACCGGATGATGTTTTGCGCCGATCATACCTCCAACACGGCCCGGGGAACACCCGAAGCGGCATGATCTGAAAAATATCCGGACCGGCCGCCTCATCCCCGGCTTATGCCCGGAACTCTACCCCGGCTTCCTGACCGGTCGTAAAATGACTGTAACCCCATATGGCTATAAATCCGTGCCAGGCAAAACCGCTGCAGAAACAGCATAGTGGCGCGTCCGCCAGGACACTTAAGAACACGGCACCAGAAAAACCAGATGAAATTTCCCGCCGACAGGATGCAGATATCGGCCAAATCCATAAACGAACAACAACATGTTGATTATTGTTATGGGTTATTTGTCAAACGGATATTTTTATCCGGAAGCACAGGATCATGACTTCATCGCACTGCTTCAGTTTCATGGAAAAATTATCTCTTTATTAACTATTTTTATCTGATTATATTCGATTACGAAGCCCTTGGCTCCATGTTTCGCATTAACCGGTATGGATTAGGTCCGGGGTCTGGGACATTACTGGAAAATCAGGCTGCAGATGCTTGAATCCAAAAATGATTTTACCTGATTCGCAAAGTTCTGTAGTCTTTGCGGCTGATCAGGGGAGGTAACGTGGTCGTAGCGGCGTCGAAATTATCGGAACAGGTGAACGGGTTGCTCCACCTCGCACAGGACAACGCGGCTGAAAGCCGTCGCCTGCTGCTGGAGAACATATCCGATCTGTTCCTGTCGCCGGAAGGGCGCCTGTCCGAGCGCGAGCGGGCCCTGATGAACGACATCCTCAGCAAATTGCTGGGATCGGTGGAAATGGAAATCCGCCGCGATCTCGCCGAAAGACTGGCCACATCGCAGCAGGCACCGCGGGAACTGATCTCTCAACTGGCCAATGACGAAGTCGCCGTCGCCGAACCCCTGCTGCGCAAAAGCAGGCTGCTCAGCAACCCCGATCTGATTGAAATCGTCAAACACCGCACCAGCGAGCACCGCATCTGCATTGCCGCCCGTGACACACTGGATGCGGAAGTCAGCGATGCCATCGTCGCCTCGGGCGATACGGATGCGATCACGACGCTGCTGGAAAATCAGAACGCCGAAATATCGGAACTGGCGATGGAATACATCGTCGCCCAGTCGCAGCGGATGGATCGCTTTCAGGAACCCCTGCTGTCACGTTCCGATCTGCCGGGGCAACTGGCCTATGATATGTTCTGGTGGGTTTCCGCCGCCCTGCGCCGGCATATTCTGGACAATTTCCGCATCGATCCCGCCCTTGTCGATGAGGCCCTTTCGGATGCGACCCGGGAAAACACAGACAAGGACATCCCCGAAGGCGCACTGGCAAAGGCCTATCGCCTTGCCTGCAAGCTGAAGGAAAACCGGGAACTGACCGAACGTTTTGTCCTGCAGTCGCTGAAGGCGGGGCAGGTGCCCGTATTCATTGCCGGGCTGGCCTGCATGACCGGCATCGACGTGGTGACGGCACGGCGCATCGTGCTCGATCCGGGTGTCGAATGCCTGGCCATTCTCTGCCGGGCCGCCGGTTTCGACCGCAACAGTTTCGCCAGCATCTTCCTGCTGGCACGCAAATACCAGAATGCCGACAGTTCTGTCGCAACACCGACATCCGCCGTTGGCGAGGCGCTGGAGATTTTCGATGATCTGTCGCTGGACGAATGCCTGCTGGTCATCAGGGCATGGTCGCGCCATCCGGATTACGACAGGGCCGTGAAGGAATTCGAGCAAAGGCTGAATTATGACGGCTGATCGGAAAGACCGAAACAGGCCGGCGCGGTACGGAACAATAAAAGCAAACCGTGCCGGACGGGGGAACGGGATGAACAATGCAGAAGGCATGAACATCTTCCGGGGGATACAATGGACAGCTTCGCACCACTGAAAAACCGGCTGCATTCGCAGCGTCAGGGCCACAAGAGCAACCATGCCCCGGCGCAGGGAAACATGCATGACACCCCCCGGTCACAGGGTTGGTCCGGAAAAGACGGCAAAACGGAAGTCGATCTGAGCGACGAGGAACTCATCGCAGCCATTCTTGAGCAGGCATCGCCGATATTCATCGCCCTGCCCGACGGCACCCTGAAATATGCCAATTCCGGCTACAGGCCCATCGCCGCCCTTCTGAATACCGGCCCCGGTTTCGACGGCAAAACCCTTCCCGAACGCCACAGACAACTTGTCTTCGATGTCGTGCGCGGCGAGCGGGCCGTCACCGTGCGCGAAGCCTACAAAAAAGGGAACCTGACCAAGCATTATCTGCTGAGGGTCTCGCCCGTATTCGGTAAAAACCAGCATGTTATTGCCGTTACCGGCGCATTCACCGACACCACCCGGGAAATAGAGGCCATGACCAGGGCCCAGCGCGAACGTCAGCGTTTTCTCGACGTAACGCGCAGTGCCTCGGACTGGATATGGGAAACAGATGAGAACAACGCCCTGTTCTTCGTCTCCGAGCGCATTACCGAGGCACTCGGCATCCCCCCGGCCATGCTGAAAGGGCGCAATCTGTTTTCCATCGGGGTGTTCCGCTCACAGGGGGACAGACCCAACCTGGCGGTTGAAAGCGTTGCCGCGCGCCGCCCCTTCCGTGATGCGGTGGTCGAGATCACCTCGCCCGAGAACGAACGGCGCACCTTCCATCTGAGCGGTGTTCCCGTTTTTGACGAGGCCGGTCGTTTCAAGGGATATCGCGGTGCCGGCAACGATGTCACCGCACGGGTGATTGCCGAGGAAAATGCCAACCGCTCCCGCAATGAGCTGACCGAGCTGCTCGAAGAGCTGCGGCGCAAGAACGAGCAGTTGGAATATACCGCCCATCAGGCCATGGCCGCAACGCGGGCGAAGGACGAGTTCCTCGCCACCATGAGCCATGAACTGCGCACGCCCCTGAATGCCGTGATCGGCTTTTCGGAAATGATGCAGATGCAGCCTTTCGGCAAGCTGCATGAACGCTATGCCGATTACAACGCCCAGGTACTGAAGGCCGGGCGCCACCTGCTGACACTGATCGAGGATTGTCTCGATGTCGCCCGGATCGAAGTCGGCGCCCTGCCACTGAGTGTGGAACCGGTCAGGCTGTCCACCCTGATCCGGGATGCCCGCGCGCTGATCACACTGCGTGCCGAATCCAAGGGGGTCGATATCTCCGAACTGCGTTATGACGGGCCGGTGGAACTGCTTGTCGATCCGACGCGCAGCCTGCAGATCTTTGTCAACCTGATCACCAACGGCGTCAAATTCACCCCCGAAGGCGGGCGCATCGGCATCGATGTTTCCGTTGACCGCGCCGCCGGCCTTGCCCATGTCACGGTATGGGATACAGGCCCCGGC
>CAYXDL010000154.1:0-6141 GCA_964463775.1 uncultured Hyphomicrobiales bacterium | reverse complement strand
GTTTTGGCACGGGCATTCGATGAAAACGGCACCTTGCCGGCGCGGAACTCAATGCCTTCTTCCTTGAGCTGTTCGGTGGTCTTGCCAACCGATGCCGCTTCCGGATGGGTGTAGACGATGCCGGGAATGACATCGTAATTCATGTGCGGCCGCTGCCCGGCCAGGTATTCGGCCAGAGCGATGCCCTCTTCCTCCGCCTTGTGCGCCAGCATGGCGCCGCCGATGACATCGCCGATGGCGAAGATATTGGCAACCGAGGTGCGGTAATGCTTGTCCACGGTGATAAAGCCGCGTTCATCGGGCGTGATGCCGACATTCTCCAGTCCCAGCCCTTCCGTATAGGGGCGGCGGCCAACGGCGACCAGAACCACATCGGCATCGATGGTCTCACTTTCGCCGCCTTTGGCGGGCTCAACGCTCAGGCTGACGCCGGAGCGGGTTTTCTTCGCCGCCGTCACCTTGGTTGACATCCGGAATGTCAGCCCCTGTTTCTTCAGGATGCGCTGGAGGGTCTTGGAAATGTCGCCATCCATGTTCGGCACGATGCGGTCGAGGAATTCAACCACCGTGACCTCGGCCCCCAGGCGCCGCCACACGGAACCCAGTTCCAGGCCGATGAAGCCGCCGCCGATCACCACCATCTTTTTCGGCACCTTGGGCAGGGACAATGCCCCGGTGGAGGAGACGATCTTCTTCTCGTCGATTTCGATGCCGGGCAGGGAGGCGACATCAGAGCCGGTGGCGATGGCGATGGTATCCGTCAGGATCTGCTGCTTGCTGCCGTCCTCGGCCGTCACCTCGACGGTGTCGGTATCCAGAATGGTGCCGCGGCCTCTGATGTAATCGACCTTGTTTTTCTTGAACAGAAACTCGATGCCGCCGGTCAGCTCGCCGACGATCTTTTCCTTGCGGCTCATCATCGTTCCGACGTCGAAGCCGACCTTGCCGATCTTCAGCCCGTGCTCGGCGAGGCCATGGCTGGCTTCCTCATAGTGATGAGAGGATTCGAGCAGTGCCTTGGAGGGGATGCAGCCGACATTCAGGCAGGTGCCGCCCAGGGTGCCGCGCATTTCGACGCAGGCCACCTTCAGACCAAGCTGAGCGGCACGGATGGCGCCGACATAACCGCCGGGGCCGCCGCCGATAATGACCAGATCATATGCTCCATCGAACGCGTTCGATTTGTCGCTCATTTCGATCACCTTCATTCATCCTGGCCCCGTTCGGGGCCGCCTTGCGGCAGATTGCGATTACAGTCCCAGAAGCATGCGTTCGGGATTTTCCAGGCATTCCTTCACGCGGACGAGGAAGGTGACCGCCTCGGCGCCGTCGATGATGCGGTGATCGTAGGACAGGGCCAGATACATCATCGGCCTGAGCTTGATGTCGCCGTTCACCTCCATCGGGCGTTTCTGGATCTTGTGCATGCCCAGAATGCCCGATTGCGGCGGGTTGATGATGGGCGAGGACATCAGCGATCCATAGACACCGCCATTGGAGATGGTGAAGGTACCGCCCTGCATTTCGGCCAGTGAAAGCTTACCCTCGCGGGCGCGCTTGCCGAAATCGCCGATCTGCTTTTCGATATCGGCCAGCGACATCTGATCGGCATCGCGCAGCACCGGCACGACCAGGCCGTTGGGCGTGCCGACGGCAACGCCGATATGGTAGTAATGCTTGTAGATGATCTCATCGCCTTCGATCTCGGCATTGACGGCGGGGATCTCCTGCAGGGCCTGAACCACGGCGCGGGTGAAGAAGGACATGAAGCCGAGCTTGACGCCATGGCGTTTCTGGAACTGTTCCTTGAAACGGGCCCGGATGTCCATCACGTTGGTCATGTCCACCTCGTTATAGGTGGTCAGGATGGCCGCCGTGTTCTGGGCATCCTTCAGACGCTGGGCAATGGTCTTGCGCAGACGGGTCATGCGCACGCGTTCCTCGCGATCGGCCTCAGGACGCGGGCCGGAAGATGCCGGGGCCTGAACAGCAGCCACCGGGCGGGCCGGGGCGCTGTAGCCCTTATCCAGTGCGGCCAGAATATCGCCGCGGGTGATGCGCCCGCCCTTGCCGGTACCCTGGATGCGGGTCAGGTCGATGCCCTTTTCCTCGGCCAGTTTGCGCGCCGAGGGCATGACCAGAACATCCGCCGCCGCCACGGGTGCGGCAGGGGCCGGTGCCGCCGGGGCAGGAGATGCCGGTGCCGGTTGCGGGGATGGCGCGGCCGGCTTCGCCGTTTCGGCCCTGGCCGCGGGGGCAGGGGTTTCGGCCTTTGCCGGGGCCGGGGCAGCGGCACCTTCCTTGATGCGGCCGAGCAGGGCGCCCACCTCTACGGTGTCGCCTTCCTGTGCGATGATTTCCTCCAGCACCCCGGCAGCGGGGGCGTTGACCTCAAGCGTGACCTTGTCGGTTTCCAGCTCGACCAGAGGCTCATCCATGGCGACGGCATCGCCGACCTTCTTGAACCATTGGCCGATTGTTGCCTCGGTAACCGATTCCCCCATCTGGGGCACGTGAATTTCGACACTCATTTTTGCGCTCTTCTTTGTCAGGCCGCTATCATCCGGCATTAGCCCTGAAGGGCATCCATTACCAATTCATGCTGTTGACGCTTATGGGTTTTCGCCAGCCCGGTGGCGGTAGCCGCGGATGCGGCGCGCCCGGCATATCTGGCGCGTTTCACATGCTTCATGCCTGCCTGGGCGAAAGCCTCCTCAAGATAGGGGTCGATGAAGCTCCAGGCCCCCATGTTCTTCGGCTCTTCCTGGCACCAGATCGCGTGCTTCACATGGGCGAAGCGCTTCAGCTCGTTCACCAGCGCGGGCATGGGGAAGGGGTAGAGCTGTTCAATGCGCAGCACATGCACATTGTCGATACCGGCCTTCTCCCGTTCCTCCAGCAGATCGTAAAAAACCTTGCCGGTGCACAGAATCAGCCGTTCCACCTTTTCATCGGCGCAGGGGGGATGATCCTCGTACATGACGCGGTGGAAGGATGTGCCGGGGCCCAGATCCTCCAGCTTCGATGTGAAGCGCTTGTGGCGCAGCATCGATTTCGGCGTCATCATGATCAGGGGCTTGCGGAAGTCCCGGTGCAGCTGGCGGCGCAGCACATGGAAATAGTGCGCGGGGGTCGAGCAATAGACGACCTGCATGTTGTCCTCGGCACAGGACTGAAGGTAACGTTCCAGCCGTGCGGAGGAATGTTCCGGCCCCTGGCCCTCGAAACCGTGCGGCAACAATACGGTCAGCCCGCTCATGCGCAGCCACTTGGCCTCGCCCGAACTGATGAACTGATCGAAGATCGGCTGGGCGCCGTTGGCGAAGTCGCCGAACTGGGCCTCCCACAACACCAGGGCCCGTGGTTCGGCAAGGGAATAGCCATATTCGAAGCCCAGAACGGCGAATTCGGACAACATGCTGTCGATCACTTCGAACTTCGCCTGATCCTCGGCAAGATTATCCAGCGGGATATAGCGGTCCTCGGTCAGCTGATCGACGAGGACGGCATGGCGCTGGCTGAAGGTGCCGCGTCCGCAATCCTGACCGGACAGGCGTACCGGGTACCCTTCCCGCAGCAGGGTGCCGAAGGCCAGTGCCTCGGCCGTGGCCCAGTCGACGGGCGCGCCTTCCTCGAATATCTTGCGCTTGTTGTTCAGCAGCCTGCGGATGGTCTTGTGCAGGTTGAAGTCTTCCGGCACCTCGGTCAGCTTGCGGCCGATTTCCTTCAGAACGTCGATGTCGACGGCCGTGCTGCCGCGCCGGTCGCCCTCAGGCGCCAGTTTCAGGCCCGACCAGCGCCCTTCCAGCCAGTCGGCCTTGTTGGGTTTGAAGCTGTTGGCCGCCTCAAACTCGGATTCGAGGAAGGCATGGAAATCGGCAATGGTCTTTTCCACTTCCTCTTCCGTCACCACGCCTTCCTCGATCAGCTTGCGGGCGTAGATCTGGCGGGTGGTCGGATGCTGGGCGATCTTGCGGTACATCAGCGGTTGGGTGAAGGCCGGTTCGTCACCTTCGTTATGGCCATGACGGCGATAACAGAACATGTCGATGACCACATCCACGCCGAAGGTCTGGCGGAATTCGGTCGCGATCTTGGCCACATGCACCACCGCTTCCGGATCGTCGCCGTTGACGTGGAAAATCGGCGCCATCACCATTTTCGCCACATCCGAGGGATAGGGCGAGGAGCGCGAATATTTCGGGCTGGTGGTGAAGCCGATCTGGTTGTTGACGATGAAATGGATGGTGCCGCCGACGCGGTAGCCCTTCAGTCCGGACAGACCGAAGCATTCGGCGACAATGCCCTGGCCGGCAAAGGCGGCGTCGCCATGCAGCAGCAGCGGCATCACTTGGCCGGAGGTGTTGGGGCCGATCTGATCCATCTTGGCGCGCGCCTTGCCCAGGACGACCGGGTCCACCGCTTCCAGGTGGGAGGGGTTGGCCGTCAGGGACAGATGCACCTTGTTGCCGTCAAACTCCCGGTCCGAGGAGGTGCCTAGGTGATATTTCACATCGCCCGAGCCCTGAACGTCATCCGGATTGGCGGGGTTGCCGTGAAATTCGGAAATGATGGCGCGATAGGGTTTGCCCATAACATTGCTGAGCACGTTCAGACGCCCGCGATGGGGCATGCCGAGAACGATTTCCTTCACCCCCATCTGGCCACCGCGCTTGATGATGGCCTCCATCGCCGGAATCAGGCTTTCGCCGCCATCCAGGCCGAAACGCTTGGTGCCCGTGTATTTGACGTTCAGAAAGCGCTCGAAGCCTTCCGATTCAATCAGCTTGTTGAGAATCGCGCGCTTGCCCATCAGGGTGAAGGTGACTTCCTTGTCGGGCCCTTCAATGCGCTGCTGGATCCAGGCCTTCTGTTCCGGGCTCTGGATATGCATAAATTCCACGCCGATGGTGCCGCAATAGGTTTTCCACACCACCTGAAGGATTTCGCGCATGGTGGCCGTTTCGAGGCCGAGCACATTGTCGAGGAAGATCGGCCGGTCCATGTCCTCTTCGGAGAACCCGTAGGTCTTCGGATCCAGTTCCGGATGCTCTTTCGGCGGATCCAGCCCCAGCGGATCCAGTTCCGCGCGCAGATGGCCGCGAACACGATAGGCGCGGATCAGCATCAGGGCACGGATGGTATCGAGCGTGGCGGCGCGCACATCCTCGACACTTTGCGCCTGAGCGGATTCGGCGGCCTTGCGCGCGGGTTCGGATGTTTCCTCGAACCCCTCAAAGGGATCATAGCCGTTGAAGGCCTCGCGCCAGTTGCTGTGATTGGCTTCGGCAAGGATGGCGGCGACATCATCACCAAGCGTGGCGAAAAACTGCTGCCAGCTTGCATCGACGGAGGCCGGATCCTCGGCATATTTGGCGTAGAGCTTTTCCAGGAACGCCGTATTGGCGCCATAGAGGAAGGAGAGGTTGTCTTGTTGCGTAGCCATCGCTGAAAATGCGCGGGGCTTACCCCCGCGCTCCATTTCTTCATGGGCGTATCAATCCGGCCAGGCCGGGCTTGGCGATCAGCTTGCCCGCATTGTCCTTGCGAATTGATTAACCCTGATCAAAACATTACCCCTTCAGAACATCAAGCAGGGTTTTACCAAGTTCCGCGGGCGATGCGGCGACAGTGATTCCGGCGCTTTTCATCGCCTCGATCTTGTCCTGCGCGCCGCCCTTGCCACCGGCGATGATCGCCCCGGCATGGCCCATGCGCCGCCCGGGAGGGGCGGTAACGCCGGCGATAAAGCCGACCACGGGCTTTTTAACCCTGGAGTTTTTCAGGAATTCGGCGGCTTCTTCTTCGGCCGAACCGCCGATCTCACCGATCATGATGATCGACTCGGTCTCATCGTCCTTCAGGAACAGATCGAGACAGTCGATGAAATTGGTACCGTTGACCGGGTCGCCGCCGATACCGATGCAGGTGGACTGGCCAAGCCCGGCCGCGGTGGTCTGGGCTACGGCCTCATAGGTCAGCGTGCCGGAGCGTGAAACGATGCCGACGGAGCCGCGCATATGGATATGGCCGGGCATGATGCCGATCTTGCATTCGTCCGGGGTGATGATGCCCGGGCAGTTCGGTCCGATCAGCCGGGTGCCGGAGCCGCGGACCACACGCATGACCTTGACCATGTCG
>CAYXDL010000153.1:4180-6174 GCA_964463775.1 uncultured Hyphomicrobiales bacterium | reverse complement strand
GGCTGACGCTGTCGATCATGATATTGCCCACATTCGTTTTCGCGCTGACAGAGGTTCTGCGTCTGTTGCCGAAAAACATTCGTCTGGCCGGCGCGGCACTGGGCGCCGATGAAACAACGATTATGTTCCGTTTGGTCCTGCGTCTCGTCCGGCCCGGCTTGGCAGGCGCGTTCCTTCTGGCCGCGGGCAGGGCCCTGGGAGAAACGGCGGCGCTCATATTCACCAGCGGGTATTCGGACCGGATGCCGCAGAGCATTTTCGATCCCGGGCGGGTTTTGTCCATTCACATACTCGACCTGTCAATGAACATCCCCGGAGGCGAGCCAAGGGCTGCCGCCGCGGCCGTGGCGCTGATGGCCCTTTTCCTGCTGTTCAGCGGGAGCATTGCATTGCTCGGAACGAATTTCGGCGCGGGAGGAAATTATGCGAGGTGATTTCAAAACCTTCGGAAAATGGCCCGCAGTGGTCAGGCCTATTGAAAAGCCGGCGTTCAGGGTCAGGGACCTACGTGTTCATTACGGCAGGAACATGGTCCTGAACGAGACTGCTGTCGATATTACTTCAGGGAAGATCACAGCTCTGATCGGCCCTTCGGGCTGCGGGAAAAGCACTTTTCTGACCTGCCTTAACCGGCTGATTGACATGGTGCCCGGAGCCTCCGTTTCCGGATGTGTAGAATATAACGGAGAGCCGATTTTCACCAGAGACTGCAACCCGGTCCGGTTGCGCCGCCATGTGGGCATGATTTTTCAGACCCCAAATCTTTTCCCCTTTTCCATCAGGGAAAACCTGCTCTTTCCCCTGAAGCTGGGCACGCGCCCCTCAAAGGCGCATGCGGAGGAGAAAATGGAGCAGGTTTTGCGGATGGTGGGAATATGGGAGGAAATCAAGGATCGCCTCAAATCCACGGCCACACATCTTTCAGGGGGACAGCAACAGCGCGTCTGCATTGCCCGCGCACTGATGACCGGACCGGATGTACTGCTGATGGACGAACCCTGCAGCGCTCTCGATCCGATATCAAGCGCTACTGTGGAAACGGCAATAGCACAGCTGCGCGGCCACTGCACGATCGTACTGGTAACCCACAACATAGGGCAGGCGCAGCGGATTTCCGACAGAATCGCCGTGTTCTGGTATCGCGACAATGCCGGAACAATCATTGAGGAAAACGATACGGAGATATTTTTCCGCCATCCCCGGGAGCAGATATCGGCCAGCTATATCGCCGGTCGGGTCGCCTGAAACAAGCGTCAGAGGAAAAATGGGCAGAAGGAAAATGAAATGATCTTTGCCGAAACCCTGAAGAAGGGCCTTCGCCCGGCCCCGGTCCTGCATGTTTTCTCATCATTGCCACTGGCAATGTGGATGATCCTGATCTCCATCGCTCTCGGCCTGAGCACCGGCATGCCCGCACGGGAACTCATCGCCATATTCAATGCCGGATGGGGCACCGCACTGGGCGAATTCGCCCTCATTCTGCTTCCCTCCTTCACTCTGGCAGCGGCATTGGAGGCCCGCAAAATACAGGCACCGTCATTTCTGTCTCTGGGTGTTGGTCCGGTGGCGGCTGCGGGGATGGTCTGCCCGGACACCGCTTATGCGGCCCTGTCGGCTGTCTCCGGCGGCAGAAAGCTGCCTCTTGCCTTCGGTTCCTATGCCGGTTTCAAACTTCTGCTTCCCGCAGGCCCCCTGATCATTGCGACAAGTCTGGGCGTCTCCGGATCATGGATTCTGATCTACAGCCTGCTGATTTTCATTCCGGTATGGCTGACCGGCACGGGTTTTGCCTTCTGGGTTGAGCGAAACAGGAAGGAGACGGAACAGGAACGCCGCAAACCGGCCCGGAATCTGGCGGATTTTCTCTGGCCGTTCGTTCTTCTGAGCACGCTGGTTACGGGGGGTATTCTCTACGACTTCAGTTTCAATCCCCTGGCTGACTTCATGACGACGCCCAAGGGTGCCCTGCTGGCCGCCGCTGCCCTGGCCCTGTA
>CAYXDL010000153.1:0-4170 GCA_964463775.1 uncultured Hyphomicrobiales bacterium | reverse complement strand
GCACCGGAGCACCGGCGAAAAAGTGTGGAATCGGGAATGCGCCGAACGGCCCAGCTGCTTCTGATCATCGGGGCGGCAAGCGCTTTCAGCGCCTTTCTCACCAAGGTCGTGCCCATGGAAAGGATCTTCCCCGATCAAGGCGGCTTTCTGGTTGCGCTCAACCTGTTCCTGCTTACGGCTCTGCTGAAAATGCTGCAGGGCTCCAGCATGGCGACCTTTGCCGCCATAGGCCCCCTGGCGGCACCGATCGTATCCGCCACGCAGATATCACCGGTGCTGGCCGTCATCTCCATCTGCCTGGGGTCCTTTGTCGCCATCCTGCCTAACGACAGTTTTTACTGGCTGGTGCGCAAGACCGCCCTTGTGAACAGAAGTGAAATCAGCGCGATTTCCATTCTGGCCGGTGGCGCCGCACTTCAGGCCATCGCCGGCATGGCGGTGTTGTTCTTCTTCCACACCCTCGGCTTGTTCTGAACATTCCGGATATTTTCAAGGAGATCGGGCAGATGGATGAAAGAGCCGCCGTTCTGAAAGGTTACAGTCAAAGGCTCGCCTCTGAAGAAAAAGGAATGGGAGCAGAAGCCGCACAGATCTGCACCATGGATCCGTTCGACCCCGAACTGCTGGCCCGGGTTCCGGAACCCGTTGCCGCCCGGGATTTCGGCTGTGGCAACCCGTCGAAATACGCCCGCAAGGGAGAGGTAGTTCTCGACCTTGGCTGCGGCGGCGGCAAAGCCTGCTATGTCATGGCACAGATCGTCGGTGCCGAAGGACGCGTTATCGGCATTGACATGAACAGAGACATGCTTGCCTTGGCAAAGGCGCATGTAATGCCTTTCGCGGATCGCCTCGGCTATCGCAACCTGGATTTTTTTCTGGCACAGGCAGAAGACCTAGCAACAGATATCAACTGCATCGATCGCCTGGTTGCCAGGCGCAATCTGAAATCGGCGGAAGATTTGTTCGCCTTGCAGACGGAAATCCGCCAAAACGCCCTCAGCGAACCGCTGATCGCAGATTGCAGCGTCGATCTCGTTGTTTCCAATTGTGTGCTCAATCTGGTGGCAATGGAGCGCAAGCACCGCGCCATTCAGGAAATATGGCGCGTTCTCAAACCAGGTGGACGAATCGCACTTTCCGATAATGTTGCGGACAGGCGCATCAGTGATGATGCCCGCAATGACGAGGAACTCTGGACGGCCTGCTATGCCGGCGCCTGGCAGGAACAGGACTTCCTGCAGGCGCTGGAGGGTGCCGGCTTTGCGGGACTGCATGTCGAGCAACGCCTGCGTCTGTCCGAGAACGCCTTGCAGGACGTGACATTCCACGCAATTACCGTAACCGGATACAAACCTGAAACCGGCGGAAACCCGCATGCGGCAAGGCATGTCTACTATCCCGGCCCCTGGCGGGAAGTCATCGACGACAGCGGGCTGCGTCTGCGCAGAGGCATGCCCGTTCCCGTTACCGAAGATCAGTCACGGATGCTGCATCTTGGTTGTTTCAGCAAGGAGCTTCTGTTTCCCGAAGAAAACGGACACCGGGTAAGCCCTTCCGATGTCACGGAAGGCTGAGCGTATTTTCCAACCGGGGGCAGACATGACAGGAGACCCGAGCAATGAAGGAATCGATCATTGTTTCTTTATATGAAGGTGGATATCAGCCCCTCAATGCCCTGACAGGACTGGCTGCTCTGAGAAACAACGGATATGAAACGGATTTTTGGGACGCCTATGTGCTTGGCATCGATATGGACCGGTTCAGGCAATATGACACCATCATACTGCCGGTACCCTTGTTCGACAGTCTCAACGCAGCGATAGCACTGTGCCGGGATCTGCGGGAAAACGGCTGCACTTCGCGCATTGTCATGTACGGACAGTATGCAACCCTCAATGCACAATATCTGGCGGACAGCTATGCCGATCACGTCATCAGCGGCGAATGGGAGATGCCGCTCGTTTCCCTTTTCGATTTTCTGAGCAAAAAGGGAAAGGCTGTCATCAATGTCATCAGCCGGGACAAAACCATTCCGTCAAAAACGGTCCCCCTTGCGATGATGCGTGGGCGGATCGCCCGCCCCCGGCGTGACCTGGCCCCGGCACTGACAAAATATCCCCAGCCACATCTGACCCGCCTTCTCGGTGAGGAAAAAATCGTCGGAGGACTGGAGCTGACCCGGGGCTGTCACCATAAATGCACCTATTGTTCCGTATACTCCGCCTATGATGGCAAAATCACGCTTGGCGATGCGGAAAGCATTCTTGAAGATGTCGATACCCTGGTCGCACAGGGAATGGAGCATCTGACATTTATCGATGCGGAATTTTTCAATGCCACCCGCCGCAGTTTCGAAATCCTGCATCTCATTCACAGGAAGCACCCCTCGCTGACTTACGATTTCACGACACGTGTTGATCATATTCTGGATAATCGGGACAGATTACGTGAACTGCATGATGCGGGGGTGCGCATCATTACATCGGCCCTCGAATTTCCAAAAAACGAAGTCCTCAGGCAGGTGCGCAAGGAAGTCACTGTGGATGACCTGAAAAAAGCGGCCCGACTGGTTCATGATTCCGGCATTGTCCTGAATCCGACCTTCATTATGTACAATCCGTGGATTGATCTTGATGATCTCGATCTCATGAATGAATTTCTCACGGAAACGGATCTCAATGAAGTTGTCGACCCTATACAATACATGACAAGACTACACCTGTACAAAGGCTCACCTTTACTGAAAAATGAAACCATAAAAAGCCTTCGCCTGACGGAACACGAGTTCTTTTATGACTGGGAACATCCTGACAGCCGCGTCGATGAGCATTTCCGCCTGGCCGCGGCACAGGAACAGGAAGGCACCTTCAAAAGATGCTGCCTGAAATGCTGAGCAACCTCCTCAATCTTCCCCGGCAGGGGGCATGACGGCCCTCGTCCACGCATCCCCCTGCCGGAACAACATGCCGCAGCATGCCCGCTATGGTCACTGAAGGCTGTTAAAGCCTCCCGCACGGTTTCCCGCCAGGGCCTGCAACTGCGGACGGTCGCGCATTTTCCGCTGGCACCGGCAGCGGTGGCGGGTATGATGCGCGCCATGAGTGAGGATACGCCGACAGATCCCGTTATCGTCAGCCATGTGCCGATGGTTTTGCGCCGCCGCATCCGCTGGGGCGACTGCGATCCGGCGGGCATCGTCTATACGCCGCGCTTCACCCATTTCTGTATCGAGGCCATGGAGACATGGTTCGGTGAGATCACCGGCACAAGCTGGTACCATCTGGGGCGGGATATGGGGCTCGGCACTCCCCTTGTGCACAGCGAAATCGCCTACAAGCATCCGCTGTGGCCAGGGGATGTTCTGGATGTCACGATCCTGAGCGAAGGGCTCGGCCGCGCCACCTTCGGCCTGAAATTCGAAGGCCGCAACGGCGAAGGCCGTCACTGCTTCACCGGTCGTTTCACCGCCGCCTTCATCCGGAAATCCACCATGAAAGCCATTGGCATTCCGGCCGATTTCCGCACCCGCATGGAAGCCTATGCCCAGGCACTCGCAACCCTGTCAGCAGAGAACCCGTCATGACCGACAGTTACAACAAGACCTTTCCCGTCACCTGGGACGAACTGCAACGCAACGCCAAGGCCCTGGCCTGGCGGCTGGTGGACAAAGGGCCGTTCAAGGGGCTGATCGCCGTCACCCGTGGCGGGCTGGTCCCGGCGGCAATCGTCGCCCGCGAACTGGAAATCCGCCTGATCGACACGGTCTGTATCGCCACCTACCACCACAAGGACCGGGGCGAAAGCGCCATCCTCAAAGGTGTTGAAGGCGATGGCGAGGGCTGGCTGATCATCGATGATCTGGTCGATACGGGCAAAACGGCGCGCGTGGTGCGCGACATGCTGCCCAAGGCCCATTTCGCCACCATCTATGCCAAACCCGCCGGGCGGCCGCTGGTCGACAGCTTCATTACCGAGGTCAGCCAGGATACCTGGATCCTGTTCCCCTGGGATTCCGAACCCCAATATGTGAAACCGCTGATCGAACGCTGACGGCCAAAACCGCCTGGCGCAAAAGCCGTCATTCCATGGTCATCAGCGCGGCATTGCCCCCCGCCGCCGTGGTGTCGGTCGACACCACCCGCTCGGTCGCGAAACGATGCAGGTAGCGCG
>CAYXDL010000152.1:0-6176 GCA_964463775.1 uncultured Hyphomicrobiales bacterium | reverse complement strand
CAGGAAAGCGGCCGCGCCGGCTGGCTGGACGAGGAAATGGCACAACTGCTGAACATCAACAATTACATCGTCAAGCCGGAAAACGCCTGGAAACGCATCAAGGTGCGGACGACGAAGCCGCGCTTCCTGGCCCTGTTGCGGGCCGCGGCTGCCTGGCGGGAACGCGAATGCCAAAAGCGCAACCTGCCGCGCAACCGCATCGCCCGTGATGAAGCCCTGCTGGAAATGGCGGCCCACCCGCCAGACAACACCGACAAGCTGAAAAAGATCCGGGGCTTCAACAAGGGGCTGGCGGATACGGAAGGCGGGCGGGAACTGATCGCCGCCCTGAAGGAAGCCGCCGCCTTGCCCGAGGAAGACTGCCCCGTGCTGCAGAAGCCCGCCCCCCTGCCCCGGGGTATCGGCCCTGTGGTCGATCTTTTACGCGTGCTGCTCAAGGCCCGCGCGGAACAGGCCGATGTTGCCCAGAAGCTGGTCGGAAATACTGTCGATCTGGAAAAGCTGGCCGCCGGGCGGCATGAGGGGCTGAAACTGCTGCATGGCTGGCGCCATGAGGTTTTCGGCAAGGACGCCCTTGATCTGGTCAATGGCCGTATCGGTCTTGCCGCCGGCAGAAAGGGCGTGCGCATATTCCCGCTGAACGAAAACGCGGCGCAATAACCACTCACCGGCTTCAGTCGGCTTCAAAGGCGACGAGGCTTTCAACCCCGAAAGCATCGGCCAGGGCCTTCAGGCGACGATCGACAACGGCACCGGCAAAGGCACGCATGCTCCCCGGCAGGGTCAGCACCACATGGTGCCTGTCCAGATGAACAGGCATCCTGTTCAGCATTGCCGCCACCCCGCCGGTCAGCGTATGCGCCAGGCGCAGGGCCAGGCCGATGCGAAGGGCCTTTTCGATATCATCCTGGCTGCACAGCATATTGGCCAGTTCCATCGGCTTGCCGGACACCCCCCCGCTGTAGCGGGCATAAACAATCATCGCCAGCAGACAGCGCTGGCGGTGATCCACCCCCATCACCGGGGCCCGCAGAATGCGGCGATAGGCCTGCCCGTCGCGGTAATCGGGGTGCAGGCGCCAGGCGACATCGCTGATATGGGCCGAAGCCTTGCGCAGACGTTTCCATTCCGGGCTTTCACCGATGAACAATGGCGCCATCCAGCGGAACACCGCCTTGCCTATGCCCGGAAAGCGGTTTTCCCGCCGCCCCATATCGGCACAGGCCGTCACCAGCGGATCCTTGTTCTGATCGCGTTCGGACAATCCGTCGAACAGCACCCCTTCGCGCAGCCCATGGGCCGAGAACACCACCCGCTCCGGCCGTGTCAGCCGCAGCAGGCGGTTAAGGGTCAGCGCCGTGACCGGCATCATCGCCCGGCGCTTCATGGAAACGCCAGAAAGCGCCAACGCCTCCTCCCGGCCCAGGCGGGACAGTTCCTCGCTCAATTCAAGCACGGTCTGTGTATCGAGCGTATAATTCTGCACGATATGCAGCGGATAGGCCGTGCGTTCGATGTGCAGCTTGGCCAGCGCCCGCCAGGCACCGCCAACGGCATGGAAGCTCTGCCCCTGCATCCCCTCCAGCCAGGAGACGGATTTCAGCCGCGCATCGATAAAGGAGGACAAAGCCTCCCTTTCCAGTGCCGCAGGCAGACGCTGCGGCCCTAATGGCAGGGATACCACGCTCCCGATATGACCGACCTGGCCATTGAGACGGGCCAGTTCCAGACTGCCGCCCCCCAGATCGCCGACGAAACCCGTGGCACCATGATCATCGAACATGACGCCGAGCGCGGCGAAACGTGCCTCCTCCTCACCCCTGAGCACGGTAACCTCGAAGCCCGTGCGTTTCCTGACCTCACGCACGAAATCCGGGCCATTCTCGGCATCGCGCACCGCTGCTGTCGCCACCACCGCCAGACGTTTGACCCGCATCAGACGCACCAGTTCACTGAAGCGGGTCAAAGTCTGCAGGGCATCGACCATCGCTTCCTGCGACAATCGGCCGGTTTCCGCCAGACCGCGCCCCAGACCGCAAAGGATTTTTTCGTTGTATTTCGGCAACGGGCTGCGGGCGGGGCCGTCATAGACGACCAAACGCACGGAATTCGAGCCGATATCGACAACGGCCACCCCCTCGGCATGGTCGAGGGGCGTACGCAAGACAAGCGAAGACAATGATGCGATCCTATTCGGCTTCGGCGTTATCCAGGGTCAGAAGGGGTATTTCCTCACCCGCCTTCAGCGCGTTGCCGCGTCCGGACAGGCTGGGATTGGTCATGAAATAGGTATGCGCGCTGAAGGCATCCTTGCCGGCCGGCGCCCGTTTATAGGAACCATCCGGCCCCAGATACCAGCTCTGGGCCCGGTCCTTCAGATTGGCAACCATGATCTGATTGAGAATCTGGCGGCGCACACTCGGCGTCTCGATCGGTACCAGTATCTCGACACGGCGGTCCAGATTGCGCGGCATCCAGTCGGCCGAGGTCAGAAAGATCTTCGCCCCGTCATTGGGCAACGCCTTGCCGTCGCCGAAACAGACGATGCGCGAATGTTCGAGAAACCGCCCGACAATGCTCTTGACCGTGATGTTCTCCGACAGGCCCGGCACACCGGGGCGCAGGCAGCAGATGCCGCGCACGACAAGCTGAATATCCACCCCGGCCTGGCTGGCCCGGTACAGGGCATCGATGACCTCGGGATCGACAAGGGCGTTGAGCTTGGCCCAGATCGCCCCCCTGCGCCCGGCACGGGCGTGTTCCGCCTCGCGTTCGATCAGGCCCAGCAGGGTCTCGCGCAGATTGACCGGTGAAAAGGATATCCGCTTCATATCCACCGGGCGGGCATAGCCGGTGATGTAATTGAACAGCTTCACCGCATCCTCGCCCAAGGCCGGATCGGCGGTGAAATAGGACAGATCCGTATAGATCTTGGCCGTGATCGGATGGTAATTGCCGGTGCCGAAATGCACATAGGTGCGCAGTTCGCCATCCTCGCGGCGCACCACCAGGGAGATCTTGGCATGGGTCTTCAGTTCGATGAATCCATAGACCACATGCACACCGGCACGTTCCAGATCACGCGCCCAGCGGATATTCGCTGCCTCATCGAAACGGGCCTTCAGCTCCACCAGTGCGGTGACCGATTTGCCGGCTTCAGCCGCTGATACCAGCGCCTTGATGATCGGCGAGTTATCCGATGTGCGATACAGCGTCTGCTTGATGGTGACAACGTTCGGATCATCCGCGGCCTGCTGCAGGAACTGCGCCACCACATCGAAGCTTTCATATGGATGGTGAACGATGATGTCCTTCTGGCGGATCGCCGCGAAACAGTTGCCGCCGACATCGCGGATGCGTTCGGGAAAACGCGGGCTGTGCGGCTTGAACAGAAGATCGGGGCGCTCGCGCAGGATCAGTTCGGATGTATCGGCCAGCCCCAGCATCCCGTCAACGGTCAGCACATCCTTCATATCCATTTCCAGCTCCGAGGCAACGAAGCTTTTCAGTCCCTCGGACATGGCGCCATTGGCGATCAGGCGGATGACGCTGCCGCGGCGGCGGCGTTTCAGGGCGGTTTCGAAGAAACGCACCAGATCCTCGGCCTCTTCCTCCACTTCGATATCGCTGTCACGAATGATGCGGAACAACCCTTCCTCGACGATCTCATAACCGGGAAACAGACTGTCGAAGAACAGCCGCACAGTGTCTTCCATCGCAATGAATCGGATCTCTTCGCCCGGCAGGCGGATGAAACGTTCCGAATGCTGGCGCAGGGGAATCAGGGCGTTGAGGCGGGCATTATCGGTAATCCGGTGCAGGCGCAGCACAATCACCAGCCCCAGATTGGGAATGAAGGGAAAGGGATGGGCCGGATCGATGGCCAGCGGCGTCAGGGTCGGGAAGATCTGCCTGAAGAAATGCTCTTTCAGCCAGTCGCGTTCATCCGCACTCAGCTCATCCGGATCGATCACCGAAATGCCGGTTTCGCGCATCTCCTGACGCAATTCCGCCCAGCAATGCTGCTGGTCGATCATCAGCTCATGGGCTTTTTGTGAGACTTTCTCCAGCTGCTGAGCCGGGGTCAGGCCATCCTGGGACATCTCACCGACATTGGCGCGCACCTGCCCCCACAGCCCGGCAACGCGAACCATGAAGAATTCATCAAGATTGCTGGCGGAAATCGACAGGAAGCGCAACCGCTCAAGCAGAGGATGATTGCGGTTCGAGGCCTCCTCCATCACCCGGTAGTTGAAGGCCAGCCAGGACAGCTCGCGATTGATGAAACGCGACGGATCATCCATGGTAATGGCGGGCAGCGCAGCCTTTTTCCCGGACTTGCCCTTCCCTGCACCGCTTTTCGCCTTGCGGCGCCGGGGGGCACTGCCCTGCCCTGCCGTCTTTGCCGTTTCCGCCACAACGGGCGCGGCGGCAAACAGTCCCGGTTCGGCATTTTCCGCCACCGTCCCGTCCTGATCCTTCGCCGCTACTGCATCACTTTTTTCCATGTCTGGGCCTTGCAAAATATGAAGACGCAGCCTTCGACCTGCAATTCATCATCGCCGACGAGACGCATCTGCGAACGGTAAGTATCGCCGTCCTCAGGGTTATATATGCTTCCTTCGCCCCAACTTCCATCCTCAAGCCGCCTGAAGCCCTGTAACAGCGGCAATCCAAGGATCGGCCGCTCCCGCAGGGTTTCGTCCTTGTTTTTGGCATCGCGCTTGGGGCTGCCGTCATCATCCAGCGGTTCCTTCAGCCAGACGATCCGCCCGCACAGCCGCTCACCGCAGGGGGCGATCTCTACCTGGGACTTGCCGCCTGCCGTCAGCCACCGGCCGAGCGGATCCCCGCCGGCCCGGGCCATGTGCGCAACGGCAAAAACCGTTCCTGCAAGCAGCACCGCGGCTGTGGCGAGCCTTGCTCCCATTGTCCCTCTCCTTCGTTGTCAATTCATTACCGCGATCTTCCGGCCCTCAGAATGTTCCGGGATAGGCGCCGCCATCAAGCAAAATATTCTGCCCGGTGATGAAACCGGCATGCGCACTGCACAGAAAGGCACAGGCCCGGCCGAATTCATCCGGATCACCAAACCGCCCGGCCGGATTTTCCGCCATCATGCGCCGGCGCATCCGCTCCTCTTCCACACCTTCCGCTTTGGCCCGGAAGCGGATGGTCGCCGCCAGGCGGTCCGTATCGAACGGACCCGGCAACAGTGAATTGATGGTCACGTTGTGGCGCACGGTCTTGCGCGCGATCCCGGCAACAAAGCCGGTCAGGCCGCTGCGGGCGCCATTGGAGAGCCCCAGAATATCGATCGGCGCCTTCACCGCCGATGAAGTGATATTGACGATGCGCCCGAATCCTCTTCCGATCATCGGATCGACGACGGCCCTGATCAGCTCGATGGCGCTCAGCATGTTGGCATCCAGCGCCCTGATCCAGTCATCCCGGCTCCACTCCCTGAAATCGCCCGGCGGCGGACCGCCGGCATTGTTGACCAGAATATCGGGCTCGGGACAGGCCCCGAGTGCCGCCTGCCGCCCTTCAGGCGTGGTCACGTCAGCGGCAACACCCTGTATGCTGCCACCGGTCTTTTCGCGCATTTCCCCGACCGCCCTTTCCAATACGTCCGGACGGCGGGCGATGATCGTCACCGCGACCCCTTCCGCCGCCAGTGCCTCGGCGCAGGCACGGCCCAGCCCCCGGCTGGCGGCGCAGACCAGGGCGGTTTTTCCGGTTATTCCCATATCCATGCGATTTTCCCCCGTATCATCTTTTCCGTTCTTCCATCATGGTAATCACCCGTCCCGCCAGCGGAACGGTGATCCGTTTTCTTTCCGCCAGAGCGATTTCATCGAGCATCGCGACCGCATCATGCACGGCCTTGAAACTGCGGGGCAGCCGCAGGGAAAGGAAATGAACCACGTCATGACCAACGGCAAGCTGCCTGTCAGCGAAAAGCTTCACCAGAAGAGCACTGACCACGACCTCATCCGGATTCCCGATCCGCGCCACCGGGCTTGCCAGCAGGCGCGATCTGAGATCAGCAAGTGTAATGTTCCAGCCCGCCACCGGCTGACGGGCCAGCATCAGAATGTCATGCCCGCGCTCACGGCAGAGGTTGAGCAGATGAAAAGCGGCCTCCTCCTCCCACACCACGGTACCGTCATCGC
>CAYXDL010000151.1:0-6176 GCA_964463775.1 uncultured Hyphomicrobiales bacterium | reverse complement strand
AGCAGCGCGGCGGCAAAGGGTTTGACATCCTGACCCCCCGCCAGCCGCCAGCCGGGTGGGGGGGCATCAAGCGCGATACCCTCTTCGAACAGGCCGCCGAGATCGCTTGCCGTCGTAATCGCGGCAAATGTCTCCAGCCCGTCGGTGATGCGCCGGGCCAGATCGTTCGCCCCCCTGTGTCCGCCGAGCAGGGGGATGACGCAGCTGCCGTCCTCGGCCATGGCCAGTACCGGCGGATCATTGCGCTTGTCCCCCAGCAGCGGCGCCAGCAGGCGGATCAGGATCCCGGCGGCACACAGGCCGATAATCGGTCTGCCCTCCGCAAATATGTGCCGCAGATGCGCGCCTGCATCGGCAAACAATATATCGGCCCCGGTTTTCCGCCGGACCGGTCCATGGCGCTCCGCCCCCTCCAGCAGCGTCGCCAGGCGGGCCGCAACGCCATCGGCGGCAGGTGAAAACTGAATGATGGCCGGTTTCAGACCCGGCCCCTTTTCCGCCGTCATGCTCATTTCCATGCCGCCCCGCGCCGGTGGACCAGAATCATCGAAAAATAGGGGGCATGCTCCTCTTTCGCCACGGCCAGCGGCACGGCCTTTTGCTCCCTCATACTGGCGCGTTCGACATAGGCGGCATTCCCGCCCAGCCCCAGTTCCTCCAGCAGGCGACGGATGCGCCCCAGATGCCGCCCGACCTTGATGATGGCGGCGGCATCGGCAGTGGCAAGACGGGCGCGCAAGGCGGCATCATCAAGCGGTGCGGGCAATACGCAAAGGCTGTCACTTCGCGATGCCAGCGGCATGGCGGTGGCGGCAGCACAGGCGGTCAGCGAGGAGACCCCCGGCACCACCTCAAGCCGCCAGTCCCCGGCCAGGCGGGCGAACAGATACATGAAAGAGCCATAGAAAAACGGATCACCCTCGCAGAGAACGGCGACATCCTCTCCGGCATTGAGATGAGCGCCGATTTCCGCCGCCGCCCGGTCATAGACTTCCTGTGCCGGGAAACGTTCGGCCACCATCGGCATGCGGATGGCGATTTCCTTCTGTCCGCCCGGCAGATGCCCGGCAACGATCGATCGGGCCATACTGTCCCCTTCCAGCGGGGCCGGATAGGCGATCACCGACACCCGGCGCAGGATATTCAGCGCCTTGAGGGTGATCAGATCCGGATCGCCCGGTCCGACGCCAAGGCCATAGACTGTCGCATTCATGATTTGACGATTTCCAGTTGGGTTACGGGACGGGCGGGCTTCCAGCCATGATAAGCACCGATGGCTTCGCCATGGCTGACCGACAGGCGGCACAGTTTCCCGCCATGCCGTTGGTAAAAGGCGCTCAGCACCGCCTCCCCTTCCAGGGTTACCGCATTGGCGACCAGCCGGCCGGAGGGACGCAGGCGCTCATGCAGATGTTCCAGTAATCCCGGACGGCTGCAGCCACCGCCGAGAAAGATGGCGTCCGGCGCGGGCAGGCCGTCAAGGGCCGCCGGCGCCTCCCCTTCGACGATATCCACCTGCGGGGCGCCAAGCGCCATGCGGTTTTCATCGATCAGGGCACAGCGTCTGCCGTTGCGCTCGATCGCCGTTGCGGTGAAATGCTGGCCCAGCCGTGCCCATTCGATGGCGACCGAGCCACAGCCGGCACCCACATCCCACAGATGCCGGCCTGTTGCGGGTGCCAGCTTCGCCAGGGTCACGGCGCGGATTTCCCGCTTCGTCAGCTGCCCGTCATGGGCGAAGGCATGATCCGGCAGTCCCGGCAGGGGCGGCAGATAGGGGCGGGAAGGATCCCTCACGCATTCGACCGCCACAATGTTCAGATCGGCACACTGCTCCGCCTCTCGCCAGTCATCGGCGATGCCGGCGCGGTTATGTTCTTTTTCCCCGCCCAGATGTTCCAACACCCCCATGAAGGCCCTCTCCGGCCCTGTACGGCACAAAAGCGCCGCCAGCTTGCGCGGAGTGGTGCCGTCACTGGTCAGAATCAGCAGCCGCAGCCCCGGTGCCAGCGCCGGGATCACCGCCTCCACCGGGCGGCCATGGGCGGAAAGGCAGCGTGTATCGGCCTGATTCCAGCCAAGGCGCGCACAGGCCAGGGCAAAAACCGATGGTGCGGGCAGGATGCGCATCTCATGCAGCGGGAAATCCCGCACCAGCCTGGCGCCGACACCGAAATACATCGGGTTGCCGGTGGCCAGCACCACCACCTTATGGCCACGCCAGGCGGCAATCTGACCAACCGCCTCGCGAAACGGGGTGGTCCAGGGAACCTGCTTGCATTCCGGGCGGTGCAACGGCTCCGCCTTCAGCATGTCCAGATGACGCTGCGCCCCGAAAAGAATATCCGCCGATGCGATCGCCTCGCGCGCCGCACGGCCCAGCCCCGGCACGCCGTCCTCGCCAATGCCGACAATGTTCAGCCAGCGTTCCATTCACCCCTCCGCAGGCGCGCTGAGGGCATTGACCGCCGCCGCCGCCATGGCACTGCCGCCGCGCCGTCCCCGCACGGCAATACAGGGCAGGCCGCTGTCAATCAGAGCCTGCTTGGCCTCGGCCGCACCGACAAAACCCACGGCCATGCCGATGATCAGCGCCGGGGGCGGGGCACCCTCGTCAATAATTTCCAGCAGTCGGAACAGGGCCGTCGGCGCATTGCCGATAGCCACCACCGCCCCGTCCAGATGGGGCCGCCATGCCTCGACCGCCATGGCCGAGCGTGTTGTCCCCGCCTTTCGCGCCGCCTCAATGATACCGTCATCGTTCAGGGTACAGATCACCGCATTCGCTGCGGGAAGGCGGCGGCGGATGATCCCTTCGGCCACCATGCGGCAATCGGCCAGCACCGGAGCACCGCGATGCAGCGCCGCCTGCCCGCCCGCTGCCGCGCCGGGGCTCTGATACAGATCATCGGCGATATCGGTCATGCCGCAGGCATGGATCACACGCATGACAACCGCCCGGGCCGGCCCATCAAGATCCTGAAGCGGGGCTTCCGCCTCGATCCGGGCGAAGGATTCGCGGTAAATGGCCGCCGGATCGCGCAGATAATCCATGATCAGTCTTCACCCTGCAGCTTCTTCAGCGTCACCGGCCCCAGAGGGTGATCCGCATGGGGATAAGGATGGTGGTGATGATCATGGGCATACGGATGGGCATGATCGTGATCGCCGTCATGCCCGTGATCATGGTGATGATGTCCATGGGCATGGTGATGGCCGCCGTCATCCGCCTCGCGGGCGGCCAGCCCCTCCACATGATGGTGGTGGCTTTCCTGCGGCAGGCCGATCTCGGCCTCGAAGCCGAGGATCTGTTCACGGTATTTGCACATCTGGCAGTTCATCAGATTGCGCCCTTCCTCGATCTCGCGGATGCGCTCCAGTACCGTTTCGATCACCTGGGGATGATCGTTCAGATAACCGGCCTTGACGAATTGAATATCGGGATGACGGGCGGCGACGATATCGGTGTGGTCATAGATACGCTGCACGAGAATGCCGTTGAAGAGAAAATAGGGAAAGACGACGATCCGCCGGAAGCCGAGACGGGCGGCATGTTCCAGCCCCGGTTCGACCAGCGGGAAGGTCACGCCCGAATACAGTGTCTCCCCCCAGCCGAAGCCGAATCCCTCCCACAACAGGCGCATGACCTTGGCGACATTGGAATTGGCATCGGGGTCCGAAGCGCCGCGCCCCACTACGGCCAGCAACGTGTCGGACGGCGGAACGCCATCCCCGGCGGCGGCCAGCGCCTCTCTGATCCGCTCCCCGGCGGCGCGGACCATGCGCGGATCGATCGCCAGTTCACGCCCGTAATGAATTTCCAGCCCCGGATGCGTGGCCTGATAGGTATTGAGCACCGAAGGAATGTCGTTCTTGGCATGGCCGGCGGCAAACAGCATCCCGGGCACGGCAAGAATACGGTCACATCCCTGTTCGCGCAGGCGGTCGAGCCCGTCGCGGATGATCGGTGTCGCAAATTCCAGATAACCGTATTCGACCGGCTGCGGCGCCAGACGTTCGCGCAGCAGCGCCGCCAGACGGGCGAATTCCCGCACCGCCCGTTCATCGCGGCTGCCATGGCCGCACAACATGATTCCGGTTTTGCTCATCTCTGCCTGCCTTTCCCTGCAAACTCATAACCCGCGAATACGCCGGCAACAACGCCCTTGCACATATGTCGTAATTTTGAATGATCGCTGCCATGAACACCGGAGCGATAATCAACGATCCCGTCATGCGGGCCCTGCTGATCACCCTGACGGCGCTGGCCCTGGATGCACTGATCGGCGATCCGCCCGCCCTGTACCGGCGCCTGCCGCATCCGGTGGTGCTGATCGGCAGGCTGATCGACTGGATGGATGCCCGCTTCAACGATCCCCACCGCCGCCCCGCCATTAACCGCACCGCCGGGCTGATCAGTGCGCTTGTCGCCATTCTCGCCGCCGCAACAAGCGGTGCGGTCATCGCCCGCTTTGGCGGCTGGCTCGATTCCCAGACCGGCCTTGGCTGGCTGATCGAGGCGCTGGCCGCATCGGTTCTTCTGGCCGGACGCAGCCTCAGGGATCACGTCATGGCTGTCGCCACGGGGCTGGAACAGAACCTGGATGAAGGCCGGCGCGCCGTTTCGGCCATTGTCGGCCGTGACCCGGACAGCCTGGATGAGGCGGCGGTGGCGCGTGCGGCGGTCGAATCGGCGGCGGAAAATTTCTCCGACGGGCTGACGGCACCGCTGTTCTGGCTGCTCATCGGCGGATTGCCGGGATTGTGCGCATATAAGGCCATCAACACGCTGGACAGCATGATCGGCCATCTCAGCCCCCGTTACCGTCATTTCGGTTGGGCGGCGGCGCGCATCGACGATGCCGCCAATTTCATTCCCGCCCGTCTCAGCGCCCTGCTGCTGGCCGCCGCGGGCACCCTGTTGGGCCGCGGCCGGGCGGCACTGGCCGCCGCATGGCGCGATGCCGGGCATCATCGCTCTCCCAATGCCGGATGGCCGGAAGCGGCCATGGGCGGGGCGCTCGATCTGGCGCTGGCCGGACCGCGCCGATATGGCGAACGGGTGGTGAATGACCCCTTCATCGGCGGCAGCGGCACCGCCGATGCACAGGCGATCCGCCGCGCCGTCTGCCTGCTGGATGCCACGCGCATTCTGATCGCCACCGTATTGGCCGCCACACTGACCCTGCGCCTGCTGTCCGTTTCCCTGTAACCCGACAGTCATTCACGCCACCCCCGCCAGCAACAGCAGCCGCGGCATATCGAGATGATCTTCAAGGTGAGCGGCCAGATCATCCAGCACCCGCTCCACCTCATCCTCATACGCCACAGAGGCCGAAACATCAGCGCCAAGGCGGCGCAGAAAATTCCGCCGCCAGTCATCGGTTGCAAACAGCCCGTGCAGATAACAGCCCATGATGCGGCCATCGGTGCTGACCAGCCCCGCAGGCGCATCGCTTTCATCAAAAAACATGGGGGCGAGGGCCGTCCCCGCCGCAGTACTGCGCCCGACATGCATCTCATAGCCATGAACCGAAACACCGCTTTGCGCACAGCGCAGGCGGACCTCACGCAGAATCTTTTCGCCCGTCAGTATTGTCTCCACGGGCAGAAGGCCCAATCCTTCCGCCGCCCCCGGCGGCCCCTCGATACCATCCCTGTCGGCGATTCCGCGCCCCAGCATCTGCAATCCGGCACAAATGCCCAGCACATAACCACCCCGGCGCCAATGGGCGGCGATGTCCACATCCCAGCCCTGTTCGCGAAGGAAGGCGAGATCAGCCAGCGTCGCCTTCGAACCCGGCAGAATCACCAGATCCGCATCGCCGGGCAGCGCCTCACCCGGTTGCAGAAAGATCAGCTCGACCGCCGCCTCACCCCGCAGGGGGTCGAAATCATCGAAATTGGCGATATGCGGCAGGCGGGGAATGCAGATCCGCACCCTGCCCCCCGAAGAAGCGCCCCGAGAAAGCCGCCCTTGCCCGCTCAGAGCCATGCTGTCCTCGGCGGGCAGGCGGGCAGCCCCGTCAAACCACGGCACCAGCCCCAGCCCCGGCCAGCCGCTGCGCTCCGCGATCATGCGCATGCCGTTTTCGAACAGGGCGGGATCGCCGCGAAACTTGTTGACGATGAAACCACGGATGCGTTTGCGGTCTTCCTCCTCCAGCACCGCATGG
>CAYXDL010000150.1:0-6212 GCA_964463775.1 uncultured Hyphomicrobiales bacterium | reverse complement strand
TCTTTATCCGCATCTTCTCTCATTCGCCACCTCCGTCCGCCGACCATTCGCGAAGACGCGCCAGATGATCGTAGATACCGGCGATCATGCTCGTCTCGACCCGGATCCGCGACGGATACGGTGATGCGGCATTATCATAGTGGCTGAGCAGGTTACGGAAATTCTTCTCCGTCTCCTGAAGCAGTTGAGGCAACCCCTTGCTGATATCCTTTCTGACCGGCGGATCCCTGAAGGCGATGTAGCTCAGACAGGCACTCTCCCCGGCCGGAATGCCCTCGAACCCGCCTGACTTCAGGATCAGAGCCTCCAGCGTCAGTTGCGGCGCCAAACCGGCGAGCACCTGCTTTGGCGTAGGGGCCTGCCCGGTCTTGAAATCGATGATCGCATATCCGCCCCCTTCCAGCCGGTCGATACGGTCGGCCTTGGCCGTCAGAAGAAAGGGGCCGGCCGGTGCCTCTACCTCAAGCGCCCCCCTGCACTCGGCATATCGGCTCACAACCCTTTCATGCCGCCAGATATCGCGGATATAGGCTGCGGCGGCCCGTTCGAAGCGCGGCCACCAGAAGGCCAGTATCGCGGGATCGTCAATCCCGGCAAAAGCCGCCTTGCCCTTTTGCAGCAGAACAGTGAGCGGATCGTCCCCCGGATTTTCCGTCATATGGCGCGAGAAAGCCTCCAGCGCCTCATGCACGACAATGCCGCGAATACGCTGATCCGCATCCTGATTCAGATCCTCAAGCGGGCGCAGACGCAGGATCTTCTCGGCATAGATTGCGTAAGGATCGCGCAGGAGGGTCTCGATCCGCGTAACCGACAATTGACGCGGGCGGCTGGACAGGGGCGGGCACGGTGCCGGCCGGCGCAGGCGCGGTGCCGGCGGCATATGATCCAGCGCCCGGGCCCAGCCGATACAGGATTGCGCGCTTTCAAAGGCCTGTCCCAGACCGCCCAGCAGGGTTTCGAGGCGAACCAGCCAGCGCGAGGGAACGGCAGGGGCGCCCCCCTGCTTTTCGGCCCGGGTCATGAACACCTCGCCCCGGGCGGCAAGCTGCACGAAATCATGGGCGGAAAGCCCGATGCGCCGTTCAGGCAGCGGCAGGCCGTAATCCCTGCGCATCGGCCGGTTCAGCCAGGCATCGGCATGGGCTTCAGGCGGCCATGTTCCCTCGTTCAGCCCGCCGAGGATCACACGATCGGCCGTATACAGCCGCGCCTCTATGGGGCCGAGGATGTCAAGGCGCGGATGGCTGCGATAGGGGCTGCGCACGGCGCGCGATGACATCATGACACCGATATATTCACCAATGCGCGCCGGATCGACCGCCGCCGAGCCACCGGCGGCGGCCAGAAGCTCCGTGATGAAACGGTAGGTTTCCTGTCCGGCCTCACCCTGCCACAATAATATCTCGCCCTTGTCGTTTTCCGACAGGGCCATGCACAGATCCAGCAATGCCCCCACCTGGGCGGCGAAATCCCCGGCCTTGCTCCATGCCCCGGCTGCTGCCGCAAAAGCCGCCTCCTGCCGCCGCCAGAAAGCCGCCGCCTCTTCATCCTTCATCCGGGCGGCGATATCCGACAGGCGGCGCGCCGGATTCTGTACCCGCAGGGCCAGGGCCTCTCCCGCCCGGACGAAATGACGGCACTGTGCCCGTGAAACCCCGCCCGCCGCCATCGGATGCTTCAGGGCCGAAAGCAGGGCGACGGGGGAAAAACCGCCTGCCGCCGCTTCCGCCGCCACCGTCGCGACCAGCCGGATGAAGATGCCGGGCGGCGTATTGTCCAGCGGGGTGCCGGCCGAATCCTCGACCTCAAGAGAAAAGCGGCGCAGCTCGATGCAGACGCGCCGCGCCAGATCCCGGTCCGGGGTGATGAAACCAACCGTCTTTTCCGGATCCTCCAGCGCTTCGCGGATCAGCAGGGCAATCACCGCAGCCTCCTGCGCCGGGGTGGTGCAGTCGATGCGGCGGATACCGGCGAGGGCCTGATCCTCATAAGGAGGCAGAGACCGCCAGGATGCCGTTGCTCCGGCAGGAAGTAAGGCATCGTTCAGCAGCTTCAGCCGCCCGCCATCCGTCCGCGAAGCCCCTCCCAGAACGCGCACCTGCGCCCGCTGGCAATTCAGCCGGTCCAAAAGCTGCGCCATGCCGTACTGGGGATGTGTCGGGGTGTCGCGCACCTCTTCCCAGACGGTTTCATCCATCGCCGTATCCAGCCCCGGCAAAACCACCAGTCCCCGCGGCAGTTGTGCCACCACCTCCAGCAATTCGGCCGTACCGGGCAGACTGCCGGTCGAGCCGGCGGCATAGACCGGATCCTCCGGCGGATGGCGGCGCCACAGATCCGCCAGCAGGGCCTGCAGCCGGTCGCGGCGCAGCGCCGGATCGATACAGCCTTCCTCAGCCAGAATGCGCGGCCAGTGCGTGGTGATCACGCTCAGAAATTCCAGCGTAAGCTGCCAATGGGCGGCAAGATCATCGGGTACCAGACCGGCAAGGGCGGAAAACTCCAGCCGTTCCGTATGAATCTGGTCGATCAGACCGGCCAGTTCGCGCGCCAGGCGCATGGACTGAACCGGCTCCTCCGCGATCGCGCCGCCGGCACGGATCATCATCGACAACAGCAATTGCCGCCTGAGCGGCGCCACCGCCGGGGCCACATCGAATTCCAGCCCGGCGGCAAGGGCGGAAAGCGACAGATCCTCCTCCTCGACATCACCGATGGGGCGCATCGCCGGCAACAGTGCCGGTGCATCGAGGAGGGTTGAAAAACATTCCCCCAGCGTCCGGACCGCGCGGCGTGTCGGCAGCAGAACCGTAACCCGGCCCAGCATTGCCGGGTCGCGGCCGTGTTCATCCAGAATATGCCGTGCCAGGGTTTCAAGAAACGGCATGTCCGCCGCAATACTGGCCACCGCCGGCGCAGACTGTTTCCCTGCGTTCATTCCTCTTTCTCCCGCAGACGGGTTTCCGCCTCCTCAAGCGCCTGAGGCGTGCCCAGATCGAACCAGTCGCCATGATGACGCAGCCCGAACAGCCGTCCGTTGGCCGCGGCGCGGTCATAAACCAGGTTCAGCGCAAACGCCTTATCCGGTGTGCCGGCCAGTAACCGGGGGTGAAGGATCTGCACGCCGGTGAAGACATACGGCGCCTGGCCATCAGCATCGCGACGGCGCAGACGGCCATCGCCCAGCAGATGAAAATCGCCTTTTCCGCCATAGCCATGGGCCCGCCCCCGGTCCGCAACCAGCAACAGGACATCCATGACATCATCATCCCAACGCGCGGCAAGGCGCAGGAGGGAATCCGTACCCTCATCCCGCCAGATCATGTCGCTGTTGAGCACGAAAAACGCCCGCTTACCAAGCAGTGGCAGAGCCCGCCGCACCCCGCCGCCGGTTTCCAGCACCGCGTTGCTTTCATCGGAAATGACAATACGCGGGCGGGTCCTCGATTTCAGATGATCGCGGATCATTCCCGCCTTGTAATGGACGTTCACGACAGCCTTGCCAATGCCGGCGGCGGCAAGGCGGTCCAGCCCGTAATCGATCATGCAGCGCCCGTTCACCTGAACCAGCGGCTTGGGTCGCTCCAGCGTCAGCGGACGCAGCCGGGTCCCGAACCCCGCCGCCAGCACCATCGCCATTTCCGGAACCCTTGCCGCCACCACCATCCACCCGTGAGCCATCGCTGATGCCACTATAGCGTCGCCGGGACAGGCGGCAACCGGGAGCATTCCCGAAAGATCCGTTCAGAGCCGCTTCAGATCCGCCTCAGCCGCAACACCAGCGTTCCACCAGAGGACGCAGGGCCATTCCCTCGGCCGCGCCAAGCGCGCGCGCACGGGCATTGGCGCGCGATATCACACCATGCTCATAATGACTGCGGGCATCGCCGATACGTGCCGTGGCGGCGGCCACGGTAACCGCGGCGATGCCGCGTTCGTCCAGGGCGGGCAGGCGGCCGTATCCGGCATCATCCGCACCACCACCGGCATCATTAAAGACGGCGGCGAAGGCAGCGGCACGCAGGGCCTTGCGCGGATCGCCTCCCAGCAACCCGCCGTGAGAACCGGTCACCACCACCTGACCGGCATCCTCCGGCTGAACCAGCGATGCCGAATCGACCAGAACCAGACGCCGCCGCGCCCCGGGCAGCAGGATTTCACTACGTGCCTCTCCCGCCTCGGCATCGGGGCGTGAGACCGGCAACGGCGCCGTGCGGAGCAACAGGGCCGCCTCTGCACAATCCTGCCCCGGGCGCACGCCGCAGCCACGTGCCGGATCGTTTGCATGACTGATCACGCCACGCGCATGCATGTCCGCCACATCGCCGATACGACAGGAAGCCGCATCAACGGTTGCCGCCGCCATGCCGAACCTCTGACAATAGGCGAGCGAGGCATAGCCTGCCCCCTCCAGCCCTCCGCCGGCATCGTTGAAGATCACGGCGCGCACCCCGCCGCGGGCAGCACACCAGCCCGGATAGAGCCCGCCATGAGAGGCCGCGATCACCACCCGCGCAGCCATGGCGCCATCCAGCGCCGTGATGCTGTCCAGCAGCACGATCCCGTTCTGACCGCCATCCCCTCTCTCAGCCATGTCCGGCCCTGCCCATGCCTCACGGTCCCTTTTCTGTCTGGCTTCTTTTGTGCGTGTTTTTCTGTCCGCTGCCCGCCCCGGCCATCCCCGCCTTCCCCCATGCGGCTCATGGCCATTTCTTGACTTTTAGCATAACCCATGATAGAAATCCACTTAATGAAAACTATTTTTCCGATTAACGGAAAATTATAAGAATTAAATCATATTTTTCCCATGTCTGAGAGACCGGGGAACTAAGACAGGGGGAACTGGACCGAGTGACCGGAAAGGCTGAGAAGGCCGAGGCGCTGAAACTGAGAAGACCGGGGAACTGAGCCGGGGAACTGAAAAAACAGAAGAAACGGCCCGGAAAAAGACGAACCGGCGCCGGTGAGGCCGGCACCACGAAGACACGGGAACGGATACGGGAAGGAAGGCCGCATCCGCAAAACCCGCAGAAAGGGGGAAACAATGGCAGGGGAAGCCACGTTCCGCACCGCCGGGCGGCTAGCTGATGTGATCGGCGTTCTGGCCGGAACAGGGGCCGAGGGCATGCGCTTTTCCGATGTCGCCGCCGCCACCGGTTACGGCAAGGCGACCACGCACCGCCTGCTGGCGGCCCTGACGGAAATCGGTTTTGCCTATCAAGATCCCATAACCCGCCTGTACCGGCTGGGAGCCAGGCTGGCGCTGCTTGGCGAACAGGCGATGGAACATGCCCTGCAACGCCGCGCCGGTGACGTTCTGCGCCGGCTGGCCCGGCGAACCGAAGACACGGTCTTTCTGTCGATCCGCGAAGGGGGCGCCGCCCTGTGCATCGGGCGTGAAATCGGGGCCTTTCCCATCCGTACCCTGACCCTGAATGTCGGCGACCGGCGCCCGCTCGGCGTGGGATCGGGATCACTGGCCCTGCTTGCCGCCCTGCCCGATGCCCATATTGAACGCATCATCGCCCGCAACCGCGACTGGCTGGCGCAGTATCCGGGATTCGAACCTCCTGTCCTGCATGAAATGATCGCCGACACCCGGCAACGGGGCTACGCCTTCAATGACGGCCGCCTGATCGCGGATATGAGCGCCATCGCCATCACCGTGCCGAAACGCCGCAACAAGCAGCCCGCCGCCGCCCTGGCGGTGGCGGCGATCAACGGGCGCATGCGCGGCGAACGGCGCCGGGAACTGCTGCGTATTCTGAAGGAAGAGGCGGAAGCCTTCGCCGATGCCCTGGACCTGCCCCCGGAACAATAGCGTGAGAACGGCCGATGAATGACGATCCCAAAGAAACCCGCTTCGATGGCAGCAACGGCATCAGCCGCGACAGGCTGCTGCATCACTACCGGGTGATGCTGCAGATACGCGCCTTCGAGGAAACAGCCATCCGCGCCCAGCAGAACGGCCAGGTGCCGGGGCCGATCCACCCTTCCATCGGGCAGGAGGCGGTTGCCTCCGGCATCTGCGGCAATCTGCGCCGCGACGACATCCTGCTCTCCACCCATCGCGGCCATGGCCATACCATCGCCAAGGGGGCGGATCCGGCCGTGATGATGCGTGAACTTCTGGGGCGCGAAGGGGGCAACAGCAACGGCAAGGGCGGTTCCATGCATATTGCCGATTTCTCCGTCGCCATGCTTGGCGC
>CAYXDL010000149.1:0-6280 GCA_964463775.1 uncultured Hyphomicrobiales bacterium | reverse complement strand
GAAATCGCGATCGAGAAACTTGCCGAGGTCGGCCTTGCCCCTGAAGTCGGCGATCTCAGCCCCGCCGAACTTTCCGGCGGCATGCAGAAGCGTGTCGGCCTGGCACGCGCCATCGCCACCGATCCGGAAATCATCTTCTTCGATGAACCGACCACCGGGCTCGACCCGATCATGGCGGATGTCATCAACAATCTGATCGTCGACAGTGTGAAGAACCTCGGCGCCACCACGCTTTCCATTACCCACGACATGGCCTCGGCCCGCAAGATCGCTGACCGGATCGCCATGATTTACAAGGGGAAAATCATCTGGGACGGCCCTGTGGAACAGATCGATAACAGTGGTAATGAATATGTCGATCAGTTCATTCACGGACGGGCCGAAGGACCGATCACCATGGAGCTGCGCCGCTAACCCGGCCCGAGACAGGAGCACGCCTTGGCCCGACCCTCCCGCAGGTTTGTCTGCCAGTCCTGTGGCACCCCCTATTTCAAGTGGCAGGGTTTCTGCGCCGCCTGCGGCAGCGATAACAGCATTGTCGAGGAACGCGCCGCCGCCGGCGGCGGGCGGGGCAGGAGCAAGGCCGCCCCGATTGCCTTCACCACGCTGGACAGCCGCTCGGCCCCCGTGATCCGGCTGCAAAGCGGTATTGGCGAGCTGGACCGCGTTCTGGGAGACGGCCTGGTACCCGGTTCCGTGGTGCTGGTCGGCGGCGACCCCGGTATCGGCAAATCCACCCTGCTGCTGCAGGCAGCGGCGCGCTGGGCGGGCAGTGGCATTGCAACCGCCTATATCTCGGGCGAGGAGGCAACGGCACAGATCCGTATGCGGGCGGCGCGCCTGGGCCTTGATGCGCCGGATCTGCGCATCGCGGCGGCAACCGAGGCGGGGGAAATCCTCGCCGGGCTGAACGAGGAACCCCGCCCGCGCATCGCCATCATCGATTCCATTCAGACCATGTTCAGCGATGGTCTGGACAGCGCGCCGGGCACGGTGGCGCAGGTGCGCGCCTCGGCCCATGCCTTCGTGGAACATGCCAAACGCAATGACTGCAGCATCGTTCTGGTCGGTCATGTCACCAAGGACGGGCAGATTGCCGGGCCGCGCGTGGTGGAGCATATGGTCGATGCGGTCCTCTATTTTGAAGGCGACCGCGGCCATCAGTTCCGCATTCTGCGCGGCGTCAAGAACCGCTTCGGCCCCACCGATGAAATCGGTGTGTTTGAAATGACGGACAAGGGGCTGCAGGAAGTGGCCAACCCCTCCTCGCTGTTTCTCGGCGAACGCGAGGGCGATACCAGCGGTGGCGCGGTATTCGCCGGTATAGAAGGATCGCGCCCGCTGTTGGTGGAAATTCAGGCCCTCGCCGCCCCTTCACAACAGGCGACACCCCGGCGCGCCGTCGTCGGCTGGGATTCGGGACGGCTGGCAATGATCATCGCGGTCCTCGAAACCCGCTGTGCCCTGGCCATCGGCGGCAATGAAATCTATCTGAATGTCGCCGGCGGACTGCGGATCGGCGAACCGGCCGCCGATCTGGCAGTGGCGGCGGCGCTGATATCCTCGCTTTCCGATCAGCCGGTGCCCGCGGGCACCGTCATCTTCGGCGAAATCGGCCTGTCGGGTGAGGTGCGCCCCGTCGGACAAATGGACGCACGCATTCGCGAAGCCCGGAAACTCGGCTTCAGCCGGGTGGTGCTTCCCGCCGGAGGGCGCTATACAAAAACCGACATGGACATTGTGGAAATCGATCATCTGCGCGACCTTCTGGCCTGGTTTGCCACCAGAGGCGCCGACAACCTGCCGGAGCAAGCCTAGTGCCGGAATCCCTACCGATAAATCCTGCCGACATGATCGTCATCGGGGTGATCCTGCTCTCCGGAATTTTCGCCTTTGCCCGGGGATTCGTGCATGAGGTTCTGGCCCTCCTCGGCTGGTTCGGCGCCATTGTCATCACGATTTATGCCTTTCCCTATCTGCGCCATCTGCCGCGCCCCTACCTGCCCTCGGAACTGATTTCCGACATCGTCACCGGCACGGCGATCTTCATCGTCTCAGTGACGGTACTGACCTATATCAGCCACAGCCTGGCCGAACGCGTCCGCGACAGCGCCGTCAGCGCGCTGGACCGCTCTCTTGGCTTCCTTTTCGGCCTGCTACGCGGCGCCGTCATCATTTCCGCCGTGTGGCTGGTCATGGCCTGGGCGATGAATGCCGGGGATATGCCATCCTGGATCAGGGAGGCGCGCAGTCTGCCGCTGGTACAGAGGGGGGCGGAGCTGCTGGTCCAGCTCATTCCCGCGGGCAACCGGCAAGGGCTGCAGGAGGCACTGAAACGCCATGCCGCCGCCATCGGGGAGGGGATCGACAGTTACGAGCTCTACCGCAAGCTGATCGCACCACCGACCGCATCGCAGACGAACCCCGCCGACAAGGACAAGGGCTACAGCGATCAGGAACGCCGCCAACTTGAAAGATTGTATCTTCCCGGCGGCGACGCTAAACAGTGACCATCTTTTTTCCGGATCGGAGAGATCGCGCCATGTCCGCTCACTTTCCCCGCCTTCCCCTGCTGCCGCCCGCCGGCACCGATGATGTCTTTCACGAGGAATGCGGCGTTTTCGGCATCAGCGGATCGGATGATGCCGCCGCCCATACGGCGCTGGGTCTGCATGCGCTGCAGCACCGGGGGCAGGAAGCCAGCGGCATCGCCGTCTATGACGGGCGGGAATTCAATGTTCACCGGGCGCTCGGCCTGGTCGGGGACAATTTCAGCTCGCCCGAGGTGATCGACAAGCTGCGCGGTTACATCGCCATCGGCCACAACCGCTATGCCACATCGGGGGCGACGACCCTGCGTAATGTGCAGCCCTTCATTGCCGAACTGGCCGACAGCACCATCGCGCTGGCCCATAACGGCAACCTGACCAACGCCCTCACCCTGAAGGATGCGCTGGTACGCCGGGGAGCCATTTTCCAGAGCTCATCGGATACCGAAGTGATCATGCATCTGGTCGCCCACAGCCCGCGGAAGGAGCTGGTGCAGAAGCTTGCCGATGCGCTCAACCAGGTCGAGGGGGCCTATTCGCTGGTCGCCATCTGCGACGATACCCTGGTCGGTGTCCGGGATCCTTCCGGTGTCCGCCCGCTGGTTCTCGGGCTGCTGGACGATGCCTATATCCTGGCCTCCGAAAGCTGTGCGCTCGATATCATCGGCGCCGAATTCATCCGCGACATCGAACCGGGCGAGATGATCGCGGTCAGGAATGGCACGCTGCATTCCGAACACCCCTTTGCCCCGCGTCCGCGGCGTTTCTGCGTATTCGAATACATCTATTTCGCCCGCCCCGACAGTTTTGTCGAAGGGCGCAGTGTCTATCAGGTACGCAAGGCCATAGGGGCCGAGCTCTCGCAGGAAAGCCCGGTGGAGGCCGATATCGTCATCCCGATCCCGGATTCCGGCACCCCCGCCGCCATCGGCTATGCCGAAAAGGCCGGCCTGCCCTTTGAGCTCGGCATCATCCGCAATCATTATGTCGGCCGAACCTTTATCGAACCGACCGAACAGATCCGCCATCTCGGCGTCCGCCTGAAACACAATGCCAACCGCGCCTATATTGCGGGCAAGCGGGTCGTTCTGGTCGACGATTCGATCGTGCGCGGCACCACATCGATGAAAATTGTCCAGATGATGCGCGATGCCGGCGCGCGCGAGGTGCATATGCGCATCGCCAGCCCGCCGACCACCCATTCATGCTTTTACGGTGTCGACACGCCCGAACGCAGCAAACTGATGGCCGCACAGCATGATGTCGATGAAATGTGCCGCCTGATCGGCGCCGACAGCCTCGCCTTCATCTCCATCGACGGGCTGTACCGCGCCGTCGCCGATGCCCGGCGCACGCCGGATGATCCGCAATACTGCGATGCCTGTTTCACCGGCAATTACCCCATCCCCCTGACCGATCGCGATGAAGGGTACGACTGATCCGTACCCCCCCTGTCCACCGAACAGCGAGAAACCACCACCATGACCCGCCCTCTTGAAAACCGCATTGCCCTGATCACCGGTGCCAGCCGCGGCCTTGGCGCCGCCCTGGCCAGACGCTTCGCCGCCGAAGGCGCGCATCTGATCCTGATCGCCCGCACCACCGGCGGGCTGGAGGAAACCGACGATGCCGTGCGCGAGGCCGGCGGCAGCGCCACACTGGTGCAGATGGACCTAGAGGATAACGACTCGATCGACGGGCTGGCGGCACCGCTGCTGGAACGCTTCGGCAAAATCGACATCGCCATCGGCAATGCCGCCATTCTGGGGCGGCTGTCACCCATGGGGCAATATATTCCCGAAGTCTGGGAAAAGGTGTTCAAGGTCAATCTTCTGGCCAACTGGCGCCTGATCCGGGCCATCGACCCTTTGCTGCGTGCCAGCGATGCCGGGCGGATGATCTTCGTCACCGACCGCATCGACGGCGCGGAAGCCCCCTATTGGGGGCCTTATGCCGCCAGCAAGGCGGCACTGGAAAAAATGGCCGGAACCTATGCCCGGGAAACGGTACAGAGCAATCTGCGGGTCAATCTGGTCGATCCGGGCAAGATGCGCACGGCACTGCGCGCCCAGGCCTTCCCGGGTGAAAACCCACAGGATGTGCCCGCACCCGAAAGCAAGACGGATATTTTCGTATCGCTGGCAAGCCCGGCCTGCAGGGAAACCGGCCAACTGTTCACGGCCTGAGGGCCGGCAGGCCCTGAAGGTCCGTTCAGATCAATTCTTTTTATCCGCATAAGGATTGCGTCCGCTGCGGAAATACAGCCGGACCGGTACCCCGGGAAGTTCGAAATGATCGCGCAGGGCATTGACCAGATAACGCGCATAGCTTTCCGGCACTTCGGATGCGATGCTGGCAAAGACGGCGAAGGTCGGCGGCCGGGTTTTGGCCTGGGTAATATAGCGCAGTTTCAGACGCCGCCCGCGCACCAGCGGCGGCGGATGGCGCTCGACCATATCGGCCAGCCACTGATTCAGCCGCCCGGTGGGAATGCGCCGCTGCCATTGTTCATAGATGCTGAACACCGCAGGCATCAGCTTTTCCACCCCCTTGCCGGTCAGCGCCGACAGGGTGGCCACCGGCACACCGCGGACCTGCGGCAATGACATTTCCAGCTTCTCGCGGATATAGCGCATGGTTTCGGAGCGGTTTTCCACCGCATCCCATTTGTTGACCGCCAGAATCAGGGCGCGCCCCTCCTCGATCACGCGTGAGGCGATGACCAGATCCTGTTTTTGCAGGGCAATGCGCCCATCAACCAGCAGGACCACGACCTGGGCCATGTCGACGGCGCGCAATGCATCGGCAACCGCCAGTTTTTCCAGTTTTTCCGAAACCCTGGCTCTTTTGCGCATGCCGGCGGTATCGACCAGGCGGACCCGTCGCCCCTCATAGGTCCAGTCAACGGAGATGGCATCCCGCGTGATCCCGGGCTCAGGCCCTGTCAGCATCCGTTCCTGCCCCAACAGGCGGTTGATCAGGGTCGATTTCCCGGCATTGGGCCGACCGACGATCGCCACCTGGACCGGGGCTTCATCGCCTTCTTCCTCCTCCGGGCTCTCGCCCCCCTCATCACCGAGCGCGGAAATGGCATCGTATAATTCGTTCAGCCCCTGGCCATGGGCGGCGGACAGAGCGACCGGATCACCAAGGCCCAGCTCATAGGCCTCCAGCAGCCCGGCCTCGCCGGGCCGGCCCTCGGCCTTGTTGGCGCAGAGCAGAACCGGTATCTCGTGGCGGCGCAGCCATTGGGCGAAATGATGGTCCAGCGGCGTCACCCCGGCACGGGCATCGATCAGGAAAACGGCAAGATCCGCCTCCTTCAGCGCCTCCTCGATCTGCAGGCGCATCCGCCCTTCCAGGGTTTCGGGATCGTCATCCTCATAACCCGCCGTATCGATCACCCTGAATTCGAGATCGCCGATACGGCCGGTACCCTCGCGCCGGTCGCGGGTCACCCCGGGGCGGTCATCGACAAGAGCGAGCCTCTTGCCGACAAGGCGGTTGAACAGGGTCGATTTGCCGACATTCGGCCTGCCGACGATTGCGATTGTTTTTGTCATGGCCTCTCAGCGCAGCGCAATCAGCGAAGCGTCTTCCGTGAGTATGAGCAGTGTCTTGGCAACCACCACCGGCGGTACGCCGACACCGTCATCCAGCGTCATCCGGCCGGTAATCCGCCCGTCATAGGGAGAGACGGAATACACAAGACCGTTGGATGAGGCAATGAT
>CAYXDL010000148.1:0-6283 GCA_964463775.1 uncultured Hyphomicrobiales bacterium | reverse complement strand
GCGTATGAACGTGGCCGGGTCGGCGGCAAGCTCGATCTGGGGGTGCGGGCGATCAATACCTTTCTGTCCTGTTGCCGCGGGCAACGCATGGGCATTTTCGCCGGTTCCGGTGTCGGCAAGTCGGTGCTGCTGTCGATGCTGGCCCGTTATACGGCCTCCGATGTCAATGTGATCGGACTGATCGGCGAACGCGGCCGCGAGGTGCAGGAATTCATCGAAGACGATCTGGGGCCTGAGGGACTGGCGCGCAGCATCGTCGTCGTCTCCACCTCCGACGAGCCGGCGCTGATGCGCCGCCAGGCCGCCTATATGACCCTGACACTGGCGGAATATTTCAGGGACCGGGGCAATCAGGTTCTCTGCCTGATGGATTCAGTCACCCGATTCGCCCAGGCCCAGCGCGAAATCGGCCTTTCCGGTGGGGAACCCCCGGCGGCGAAGGGATATACGCCGACCGTCTTTGCCGAACTGCCGAAACTGCTGGAGCGGGCCGGGCCGGGGACCGGTGGCGGGGCCATCACCGGCCTGTTTACGGTGCTGGTGGAGGGGGATGATCACAACGAACCCATCGCCGATGCCGTGCGCGGCATTCTGGACGGGCACATCGTTCTGGAGCGCTCGATCGCCGAGCGGGGCCGCTATCCCGCGATCAATATTCTGCGGTCGATCTCGCGCACCATGCCCGGCTGCAACAATGAGGCGGAAAATGCCCTTGTCGGCCGGGCCCGTGAATTGCTGGCCGCCTATGACGATATGGCCGAGATGATTCGCATCGGCGCCTATCGTGAGGGGGCCGATCCGCGCATTGATGAGGCCATCCGTTATCAGCCGGCGCTGGAGGCCTTCCTGTCGCAGCGCAAGGATGAGCCGGCGAGTCTGGAGGAGGGCTATGCCCAACTGGCCGGCATTCTCGGCATGCCGGCCCCCGGTGATGAAGCGATTGGCGGCAGTCCGGCGGGTGATGGCGGATGAAGGCGCTGAAAACGCTGATCCGCCTGAGGAATCTGGAGCTGGACCGCCAGCGGCGGCAACTGGCGGCGTTGGAGGAGGAGCGGGCACAAATGCTGGCCGCACTCAGGGCGCTGGATGAGCAGCAGGAACAGGAAGCCTCACTGGCCGGCGCCGTGATCGATGCCGATGCTGCCGCCGGCGGGGCGGCCAATCCGGCCCTGTTCGCCTTCGGGGCCTATGCCAATGCATTGCTGCAGCGCCGCCAGGATCTGAAGGCGATGATCGCGGAAATCGATGATCGTATCGAAACCCGGCGCGAACGCACGGCGGCGGCATTCCGGGAAGTGAAGAAATTCGAAAAGCTGCTGGAAAATCACCGCCGCTGGGAAAAGAAGGAGGCGGACCGGCGCGAACAGGCGATGCTCGATGAAATCGCCCTGACCGGTTTCAGAAACAGGAAAAACGCACATTCCTGATGTCCCGCGCCCCCGGCATTTGCTGTCATCGGTTTTCCTTTTGCTGTAAAATTCCCGGGTCGCAATTTAGAATAAAGAAAAATTTTAGAATTAAAGAAAATTCTCAGGGGGAGGGCCGTTTGAAATTACGCACCATTCTGACCCTGGCCTTCATTACGGTGGCGATTGTTCCCCTGCCTTTCATCTGGGTGTTCATGGAGCGGACAGTCCTCTCCCGCGAGGTCAATGCCGCCCATGAGCAGCTGCGCCTGCGGGCGGAAAATCTCGCCAATGCCATCGATTCCTATATCGGCGATATCGAAAGCCTGGTCAGGGTTGTTGCCGGGCTTGAGGGGCCTTTGCCCACGGCACTGATCGATTTGGCGGCCGGCAAGGCGGTCAATGAAGTCTATGTCAACACGAATGAGACAGAAGGGTGGCGTGCCCGGCTGGGGCGCGGCCGGGGATGGCGGCCGCCGCCTTCCCTGATGACCGATCTGCGTGCGCGGGCGATGAAGAAGCTGCAGTTTCTTCCCGTCGGTACGGTCGATGTTCCGGGCGGGGATCTGCTGGCCTTCATGCTGTCGGATCAGGGACATCTGATCATCGCCCTGATTGGTACGGACAATATCACCGCCATGCAGCGGCAGGTGCAGTTCGGGCGCAAGGGTCATGCCGCGCTTGTCGATGTCAATGGCCGTGTCCTTGCACATCCGAAGCGTGAATGGCGTCTGACGCACAAGGATCTGTCCTCATTGCCGGTGGTCAGGGCAATGATGGCCGGGCGGCGGGGAGTCATGGAATTCTATTCACCTGCGGTCAGGGCGCGGATGGTGACCGCCTATACGGTTGTCGGACGGACGGGCTGGGGGGTCATGGTTCCTCAGCCATTGTTCGAATTCGAGGATGCCGCGGCTTTCGCCGGGCGCGCTGTTCTGCTGTTCGGTGGTATCGGCATCGTTCTGGCGGCGCTGGTTGGCTGGCTGCTGGCCGGTGTGCTGACCCGGCCGATTGAGCGGATCACCGATGCGGCGCGCCGTATCGCCGCGGGCGATGACGATGTCAGGGTGGCGGCGGGCGGCATATTGCAGCCACAGGAATTTTCAGCGCTCAGCGATGCCTTCGACAGCATGTCGGCGCGGGTGTCCCGTTCGCGCCGGCAGATGGAGAAAGCGGTTGAGGAGGCGCGCCTGGCGGATCGGGCGAAAAGCGAATTTCTTGCCAATATGAGCCATGAACTGCGTACGCCGCTGAATGCGGTCATCGGTTTTGCCGAAGTCATGCAGATGGAACTGATGGGGCCGCTTGGCAATGATGCCTATAAATCCTATGTCGAGGATATCCAGGCATCGGGCAAACATCTGCTGACGCTGATCGAGGATATTCTCGATCTGTCGAAAATCGAAAGCGGCATGATGGAGATCGAGGAGGAGGACGTCGATCCCGCTGCTGTCATCAAGGCGACACTGGCCCTGACGAGAGTGCCGGCAGCACGCAACAACATTCATGTCGAGACGGATATTCCCTCGCCCTGTCCGGCATTGCGCGGGAATGCCACCCGTCTGAAACAGGTGCTGATCAATCTGGTCAGCAATGCCATCAAATTCACGGAACCGGGAGGCAATGTCCGCATACGCTGCTGGCAGGAGGAGCAGGGCGGCATGGGGATATCCGTCTGTGATAACGGTCTGGGTATGAGCGAGGAGGAAATCGGCATTGCCCTGAGCCCCTTCGGACAGGTTGAGACGGTGCTTTCAAGCAAGTTCTCCGGCACGGGGCTGGGCTTGCCTCTGGCCAAGCGGCTCACGGAAATCCTCGGTGGGGAAATGACAATCAGAAGCAAACCCGGTGAGGGCACGATCGTGATCCTGTTTTTCCCGGCGGACAGGGTCGTGTCACTGCCGCCGCCGCTCACATAATCGTGTATGCGGCTGATGTCATTGGCCCCGTGTTGATTATTTGTTTTTATTTCAGGGCAATAATCGCATGTCTGCTGCAGGGGCGGGGGCGCGGGTGCCCCGTGACGCTTGAAATTCCCTGCCTGCTGCCTAAACTTCACTGATACGGTTCACCGGAACCGTCTGGATATATTGCCGATCGGGAAATGCCATGCCCCAAACCGCCAAACGCTTTGCCACCTGTGATCCTGTCTGGGCTTCGATCCGCGAGGAAGCGGTCGCCATGGCGGAAGGGGAGCCGGTCCTGGCCAGCTTCCTGCATGCAACCGTACTGAACCATGAACGTTTCGAACAGGCGCTGAGTTACCATCTGGCGCAGAAACTGGGCAGCATGGAGGTGCCGTCCATGCTGTTGCGTCAGGTTTTCGATGAGGCATTGCTGGAACGCAACCGCCTGGGCGAGGCCGTGCGCGCCGATCTGGTGGCGGTGCGCGACCGCGATCCCGCCTGCACCAGCTTTCTGCAGCCTTTCCTTCATTACAAGGGGTTTCAGGCGCTTCAGGCCTATCGTGTGGCGCATTGGCTTTGGAACAAGGGGCGTGAGGCCATGGCCCTGTTTCTGCAGAGCCGGGTGTCGGAGGCTTTCGGCGTCGATATTCATCCGGCGGCGCGTATCGGCCACGGCATCATGATCGATCATGCCACCGGCATTGTGATCGGTGAAACCACGGTGATCGGCAATAATGTCTCAATGCTGCAGGGGGTGACGCTGGGCGGTACCGGCAAGGAAAGCGGCGACCGCCATCCCAAGGTTGGCGACGGGGTGCTGCTGGCGGCCGGGGCTCATGTGCTGGGCAATGTCACCATCGGTCATTGCGCCAAGGTCGGCGCCGGCAGTGTGGTGCTTGACGATGTACCCGAGAACTGCACGGTTGCCGGTGTGCCGGCGAAGGTGGTCGGCTGTGCCGGTTGTGATCAGCCCTCGCGCGAGATGGACCAGCGCCTGCCGGATGATGATCAGGCATAGATATCCGGATGCCCCGCGCCGCCCGGCGGCGGCAGGGGCGGCAGGTCGGGTTCGGTGCTGAAGCTGATTTCCCCGCCATAACCATACAGCGACAGGGCATCGTGAAATATGGTCCTGATAGGCCCGCGCATGTTTTCGGGTGGGGGACGCTGGCTGCGGATGATGAGGTCGAAACGCCGTGTCCGTACCAGCCCGTCAAGGCGCCATCGCCCCAGACGGGAGAATTCCATATCCAACATGAAACGGGTTTCGCGCGGTTCCTGTCCGCCTTCCTCCTTGCGGTGTTTTTCCTGTCCCTGGCGGTAATGCAGCAGGATCCGCTCGATCCGCCCGTCGGCAAGAAACGGCAGAAACAGGCTGCGCATATCCGTGGCGGTGTTTCCCGTGCGCTCATCAGCGGCGGGCGGAGGCTGTTTCTCATGGCCGAGGCGGCGCAGCAGGTCTTCCCGCCCCAGCTCGCGCAGTTTCTGAACGGCAGCCGCACCAAGCCATGCCTGTGCATCGCCGCCAAGAGCCTGAAGAAAAAACAACAGGGTACTAGTCAGTTTCGGCCCTGGCTGCGGCAGGCGCGCCTGCAGGTTGCGCGCCTGTTCCGGCGCATGGCGCAGCAGGAGTGTCTGGATCTCCTCCATCAAGGGCCAGAGGCGCGGTTGCGCGGATTTTCCGGCGGGTGAGGACGGCAGGGGTGAGGGGGAGGTGATCCCGGCTGTCCGGTTTTCCTCTTCCGGCGGGGTTTGTGGCGATGAGGGAAAGGAAACCACGACCGTATCGCCGGGGCGCAGATTGGCCGGCGGGCGGTGAACGGTGATGGTGGAACGGCCGATGCGCAGCACCAGCTCGTCACTACGGCTGCCCCGGCGCACGGTGGCTTCAATGCCGCCGGGTTCCGGCCCGCTGCCGGCCGGGCTGATTGAAAGGCTGATGTCCTGACCCGTTCTCAACACCCGGTTTCCCCCCGGCAGGGGCAGAGGCGGGCCGACGAGGCGACCGCTGTAAAGGGGGCGTTCCGCTGTCCGGGCACTGTTCGGGCCGTTTGCGGTGTTTCCGGAAAGGGCGATGAGGTTCAGTTCCGCTTTTGGTGGCGGGTTGAGCGTCATGCCGCCGATCTGCTGAAACTGGGCCAGCAGCCTGTCGCCGACTTTCAGAGCAAGGAAGCGGATCTGTGCCGCCGGTTCGATACGGATGCCATTATCGAGAAAGGCGGATGGCAGGCGGAAGGTGCCTTTCGGGGTCTGCAGCAGCAAAACCGGCGGATCATGGGATGTTTCGGCGGGAACGACCTTGCCGGTGAGCGTTTCCCCGCGCCTGATGCCGGAGAGGGTGGCGGACAGTTCAATCAGCGGCGCTGCCGCCTCCGGCGCGCTGGCCCGCGGCGGCCGGGTGGCGGCCGGTTGTTCCCTGGCCGGTTGCCGGTCTCCTTGTCCGACGGGTGTGGGTGGGGGTGCCGGGATGAGCGGGTCCGCCATGGCATGCCCCTCAGCTCCCGCCCAGCCTGTTGGCGAGGGCTTCGATGTCGCGGGCGGCATCGCAGTTGGGATGGCGCGTCAGCAGGGGCGACTGCCGGCGGATGGCTTCCGGTACCCTGGCATCGCGGCGGATGATTCCGGCCAGGGGCGGGGATATTTTCAGAAAGGACCGGCAGGCCTTGAGCAGTTTTTCATAAGTCGCCTTGCCCGCCTTGTGGCTGGCGGCCATGTTGACGACGATGCGCAGATCGGCGTTTTCATCCCGCCCGTGGCTGACCTTGATATAGGCATAGGCATCGGTCAGTGATGTCGGCTCGTCGGTTGTCACCACCAGTTTGGGACCGGCGGAGCCGGAAAGAACGCGTACGGGCTGATCCACCCCGGCGCCGAGATCCAGCACCACCTTGTCGTAGCGGGTGGCAAGCTGTCGCAGTTCATTGCTCAGCGGGCCGAGGCGGGCAGTATTGAGATTGCCGAGAATGCCGG
>CAYXDL010000147.1:0-6292 GCA_964463775.1 uncultured Hyphomicrobiales bacterium | reverse complement strand
CATTGACGACAAGACCGGTTTCGAACTGATTGTCGCCCTGCCCCAGACAGGTGAATTCGCCGATCTGACGCGCGGTGAGACGGTGCATCTGGGCTGGAGCGCCGAACAGACATTGTGCTTCGTGCATGAGGCGGCGGAGGCGGCATGATGGAACGGGTTTCCGCGGGCACGAAGCTGACGGTACTGGTGCTGTTCGCCCCCTTCGCCTTGTGGATGCTGCTGCTGGTGATCCTGCCGCATATCGATCTGCTGACGATTTCCCTGCGCGAACGGGTGGCGCCCAGGGTTTATGAGCCGAGCTTCAGGAACTACATCGAATTTTTTGCCGAACCCCTGTACTGGCGCACCTTTGCCCGGACGGCGATCATGTCGATCCTGGCGACGATACTGACCCTGATCATCGGCTTCCCCATTTCCTACTACATCGCCAAGATCGCCCGGGGGCGGCTGAAATCATCCCTGTTTCTGCTGTGCATGCTGCCCTTCTGGGTCAGTGAGCTGGTGCGCACTTTCGGCTGGATGATCCTTCTTCGCGAAAGCGGCATTATCAGCGGCGTGCTGCAATGGCTGGGTCTGGCCGACGGGCCGGTGGAGATGCTGTATAATGACGTCGCGATCATGGTCGGGCTGGTTTATACCTCGATGCTGTTCATGGTGGTGCCGCTGGTATCGACCCTGGACAGTCTCGATGACGGGCTGATCGAGGCGGCCTACGATCTGGGCGGCAGCACCATTGCCATCCTGCGCGAAATCGTCATTCCCCATGCGATGCCGGGGATCGTTTCCGGCTGTATCGTCGTTTTCATGCTGACACTCGGCAATTATCTGACACCAACATTGCTGGGCGGCAAGGACAGCCTGTGGTTCACCGAGCAGATCTACAACCAGTTCATCACCCGCTTCAACTGGGAGCAGGGCTCGGCCTTCGGCTTCCTGCTGCTGCTGCTGTCATCCGCCATTATCTGGACCGGCCTGCGCCTGACGCGCCAGCGCCTCCAGGACACGATCAAGTAGGGGCGCATCATGCTGGCCAGTCTTCCCCGCTCATTGCCCGCGCGCATCATTTACGGCCTCTATGTGGCGCTGTTCTTCATCTATCTGCTGGCGCCGCTGGTGGTTGTCGCCACCTTTGCCTTCAATGACAGTGTGTTTCCCTCCCTGCCCTGGAAGGGATTCACTCTCGACTGGTTCATCTCTCCCGGTGAAAACGGGCGGCTGGGCCTGTTCTATGACAAGCCGCTGCTGGAAAGCGTCGGCATCAGCCTGATGGTGGCAACGGCGGTGACCCTGCTGTCGCTGGCGGTCGGGGTGTCGAACGCCTTTCTGTTCGAACGGCACAATTTCCCCTTCAAGGGCTTCTTCTACATGCTGATGCTGATGCCGTTGGTCATTCCCGGTGTCATTCTGGGCATCAGCATTCTGGTTTTTTCCAACAGTATCGTGAACGCGCTCGACAATCTGTTTCTTTACGAGGCGGAATTCCTGCGACCCGGCCTGTTGCTGGTGGTTCTGGGCCAGTTTTCCTTTATCACCACCATGGCGACGCTGGTCATCTCGGCCCGTCTGCGCAAATTCAATGTCGAACTTGAGGAAGCCGCGCTCAACCTTGGTGCCGGGCGGCTTACGGCGGTGCGCACCGTGACCCTGCCCTTTCTCAAACCGGCGCTGATCGGCGCCGGGGCGGTGGCGTTTCTCATGAGTTTCGAGAATTTCAACACCACGCTGATGCTGGTCGGTTCCGATGCGCCGCTGACCATCACCATGTATGACCGCCTGCGTGAGGGATCGACACCGGTGATCAATGCCGTCAGCCTGCTGCTGATGGTTCTGTCGGCGGCGCTGGCGCTGATGAGCATGATGTCGGGGCGCAAGGCGCCGGAATGACCGAAGGCTTGGTTCGTTCCGGCCGACTTCAGCCGTCCGGTTGAATCTGATCGCTGCCGCGCGGGGGCGGCCCCGTATAGCGGGCGCGCGGGCGGATCAGCCGCGCCTGGCCGTATTGTTCCAGCGCATGACCGATCCAGCCGGCGGTGCGCCCGGCGGCGAACAGGCCGAGCGCATGTTCCGGCCCCAGCCCGATGGTCGCCGCCAGAGTGGCAAGGGCGAAATCACCATTGGGCTTTTCACCCGAGAATTCCTCCACCGCCGCCGCGGTTTCCATGGCCAGCGTCAGTTGCGGCCGTTGCGGGAAAACGTCCTGAAGCCGTGCCAGCAACAAGGCCGCCCGCGGATCACCCCCGGGATAGAGAGGATGGCCGAAACCGCCGAAACTCTCGCCCCGCCGCAGGCGTGAGGCCACGGCCTGGCGGGGGGATTCGGCGCGGCCGCATTCCTCGATCAGGGCGCTGGCCTGTTCCACCTGTCCCCCGTGCAACGGGCCCTGAAGGGCGGAGAAACCGGCATTGACGGCCAGATAGAGATTGGCGCCGGTCGAGGCGACGCACCGCACGGTGAAAGTCGATGGATTCAATTCATGATCGGCGAACAGCGCCAGCGCCATGCGCAGCAATTCGACGTTTTCCTGATCGCGGATACCCCATCCCGCCGCCAGGATATGGTGGCAGGGTTTGCCGGTTTCATCCGTGCCGGCGATCAGGGAGGCGACGAGGCGGAGAATGCGCGCCCCCACATGCAGCCGGCTCTCGGTGGTGATCGAAAAGGCCTGCAGATCCGTTGCGGCAAAGCGTGGCAGCAGGGCCTGACAGCGGGCGACCGGGCTCAGGGCCCTCAGGGTCGGGTCGCTGCCGATGGCGGGGGCGTCGGGCATTTCCGTAAAGGGATCGTTGCCATGACAGTTCCACAGCAATGTGGCGATGCTTTCGAGGCTGGCACTTTGCGCCAGCGCCAGGGCATCACGGCCGCGATAGTAAAATTTTCCGTTACGGATCAGGGTCAGCGCCGATTCAAGAAGGGGCGCATCGCGCCCTGAGGGATCCGCTGCCGTCTCATGCATGCCGTGGCGGCGTTCGATCAGGGCGCGGACATCATCGGCCCGGTAAAGCCGTGTTCTGCCCTTGCCCGTTCGTTCGGAGCGGATGAGGTTGCGGCTGACATAGGCATAGAGGGTCGGCAGGCTGATGTTGAGTTCGGCCGCCGCTTCCTTCGCCGTCAGATAAAGGGGCTGGGTCATGATTCCGTCCTGAATACCAATATATTGATTATATCAATCAATATTGACTTTTCAAGCAATGTGTTCTTTATCGGCAGCGAAAAGCACGCACGGATAAAAGGAGAATAACGATGACAAGCGGTCTTGAAGGTGTTGTGGCGGCGGAAACCGTTCTGAGCCATGTCGATGGCGAAAATGGCCGGTTGATCATCCGCGGGCGCGAGCTGGACGATATCGCCGGCAAAATCAGTTTCGAGGAAGTCTGTGCCCTGCTGTGGGAAGGTCTGGCCGAACCCGATCTGCCGGAAAAGGATCTGCGCGAGGTTCTGGGCACGGCCCGGGTGGCGGTATGGCCGCTGGCGCAGAAGGTCTTCACCCTGTGCCGCGAGACACCGGCACTGTCATTGATCGAAGGGCTGCGGCTGGGTCTTTCGGCGCTGTCCGATCAGGACAAGCTGCCCCATCATCTGCTGGTGACGGCGATGGTGCCGGTCATGACCGCCGGCCTGATCCGTATCCGCAACGGTCAGGAACCGGTGGCCCCCGATGAGGCACTCTCTCATGCCGCGGATTTTCTGGCGATGATGACGGCCCGGCCGCCGAAACGGCTGCAGGCCCATGCGCTGGATACCTATCTCAGCGCCGTTTGTGATCATGGCCTGAATGCCTCGACCTTCACGGCCCGGGTGATCGCATCGACCCAGGCGGGAATGATTTCCAGTGTCATTGGCGGGCTGTGCGCTCTCAAGGGGCCGCTGCATGGCGGCGCGCCGGGGCCGGTGCTCGATATGCTCGATGAGATCGGCGATGAAAAAGGCATCCGCCCGTGGCTGGAACGTCAGCTCGATCAGGGGGAGCGGCTGATGGGCTTCGGCCATCGCATCTATAAAGTACGCGATCCGCGTGCCGATGTGCTCAAGGGTGCCGTCAGGCTGCTTTCGGGCGATGACAACAACCGTATCGCCCTGGCCGAAAAGGTGGAACAGGTGGCCCTTGAGGTGCTGGCCGAGCGCAAGCCCGGCCGGCGGCTGGAAACCAATGTTGAATTCTATACGGCGCTGCTGCTGGAGGCCCTGTCCATTCCCCGTGAGGCCTTTACGCCGGTTTTCGCCATTGGCCGCACGGCGGGCTGGGTCGCTCATATTCTGGAACAGGAAAGGGTCGGGCGGATCATTCGCCCCAGCTCGGTTTACATCGGTCCGGAACCGCTTGCCGCCTGAAAGGTGGCGGAACCGTGGATGTCTGCCACCCCCGGGGATGTTCACGGTTCCATTTTTTCATGATCCCATGAAAATGCGGAAGCGGCCGCCGGCAGGCGGCCGCTTCTCCTTGATGACGGGATCGTCAGGGAAGGCAGGATTTTCAGGCGTTCTTCACCTCGATATGCTTGACCTTCGCCTGTGCTTCCGGTGTCTGGGGCAGCCTGATGGTCAGCACACCGTTCTTGAAGGTGGCCTCGGCCTTTTCACCATCGACCCCAGGCGGCAGCGGAATGGTGCGGTAAATCGCACCATAGCTGCGTTCGGAGATATAATAGCCTTTCTTTTCCTCCTGACGCTCGATCTTCTTCTCGCCCTTCACGGTCAGCAGGTCGTCGGAAACCGTGATGTCGATATCCTTCATCTCCATTCCGGGAAGTTCGATCGACACCTCGATGGCATTGTCGGTTTCGACGACATCCGATTTGGCATCACCGCTGCCCCACGGCCAGTGAAGCGAGCCGAAATTGTGCAGGAAATTGTCGAACACCTTGTTCATGTCGCGCTGAAGGGCCGCGATCGGATTTTCCCCGCTGTTGCCGGGCTCCGGCGCCTGGTCCTTGCGCGCCCAGGGGATCAGATCCTTGATCTGCATGGCTTGTTCCTCCTTTTTCTGCGCTTGTCAGTTGCCCTTGACGGCGATCTTTTTCGGTTTCGCCGCTTCGGCATGCGGCAGCGTTACCGTGAGAACGCCATCATGCATGGTGGCCTCGATCCGGTCCGGATCGAAATCCTCTGACAGGGTAAAGGCCCGTTCATAATCACCCTCGCCATATTCGGCATAGACCAGGTTCAGCTTTTCCGGCATGGGCGGATTCGTCCGCCCGCGAATGCTCAGAATCCGCTTCTCCAGGGTGATATCGACGTTTTCGGGCGTAACCCCGGGCATTTCCAGGAACAGGGTGACGCCCTGATCCGTTTCCACGATATCGGCAACCGGCCGGTATATTGTTCCGCCATCCACGGTTTCAGGCGTTTCAGCCGGTGTTTTCTCCGCAGCTTTGGTCATTTCGGTCATCATCGCGCATTCCTCCTTGTCAGTCCTGATCAGGCAGCCTTGATCTCAATCTTGCGGGGCCGGTCCTCTTCCGGACGGCCGACGACGACAAGCAGAACGCCGTTCTGAAGGCGTGCCTCCACATTCTCCTCACCTGCGCTGAAGGGCAGGCGGATGGCGCGGGCGAATTTGCCGTATACGCGCTCATTACGGTGCCATGTTGCGCCCTCCGGCACCTGCGGTGGTTTGCGTTCGCCCGACAAGGTCAGGACATTGTCCTTGACGGTGATGTCGATGGCGTCCGCTCCGACACCGGGCAGTTCGGCGGTAATGGCAACGGCATCCGGCCCCTGCCAGATGTTGACGGGCGGAAAAACCCCCTGCGGGGCCCGGCCCTCATAGGTACCGCCGAAACCGCGCAGCATGGAATCCATGAGCGCGAACGGATCGTTCTGACGGAAAATACTCGGATACAGCATGTCTCGCCTCCTTCCCTTTCTGGCATTGCTGCCGTCCGGGCTGCGGCATATATGCCGCCTTATCGACGAAGAGACTGCTCCGGACGGTCTGTGATTTCCGGCGACGGCCCGATAATGTGCCGGGCCGTCCAAGTCCATTGCTTATATGGGTATGGGAAGGGATGGCTGCAATGCCGGAAAGGGAAGGAAAAGGTTGTGCATCGGCACGGCGTTGCAACGCCGGTAAATCCGCTGCGGCGGAAGGCCGTTCCGTAATGATGATAAGGAAACCGTCGGCCGGATTTCAGCCGTTCTTTTCCTCGATCGTGGTGATGACGTATCCTTTCTGTGGCGGATACAGGGACCGTGCGCGGGCGCGTGCCTGCTTTTCGTTGCGGGCTTTGATTTCGAAGAAATGCAGATCGGCCCAGCGGTCCTTCAGTTCATGATGGGTGTGTCCGGCCTGCAC
>CAYXDL010000146.1:0-6296 GCA_964463775.1 uncultured Hyphomicrobiales bacterium | reverse complement strand
GATGAATTTCATTGCCGAGCGCGGTATCGGGGTCTTTCAGGCCGCGGTTTCAGGCGGTCAGTACGATCACCCGGACGGGTTGTTCTATGGCGGCCGGCGGCCGGTCTGGTCGAACCGTGTCATGCGGGCCGCCTACCGGAAATACCTTACCGGGCGCGGGCTGGTGGCGCTGATCGATTACCATACCGGCCTGGGGCCCCGCGGATACGGGGAGCTGATCGATGCCAGCATCGGCGGCAATATCGGCCTTGTCCGTTCCTGGTATGGCGATGATGAGGTGACCTGTCCCTCCGAGGGCGGATCGGTTTCGGCCCCCGTATCGGGCGTGCTGCCGATGGCGGCGCAGGAGGTGACGGGGCGGGAGCATATCGGCATGATCGCCATCGAATACGGCACCATTGATCTGATGGAGGTGCTGGCAGCCCTGCGCGGCGATAACTGGCTTTATCTCTATGGCGATGCGTCCTCGCCATTGGGGCGGGAGATCAAGGCGGAGATGCGCCGTGCCTTTTATGGTGAGGACGAGGTCTGGTGCCGGGATGTCATTGAACGTTCGGAAGAGGTCATTACCAAGGCGCTGGCCGGGCTGAAGGGAAGCTGAGCCCGGCTGCGGGATCGGCGACAGGTCACATGGCCGACAATCCGCCGTCGAGCACCAGTTCGGCCCCGGTCATGAAGCGGCTTTCATCGGAAGCCAGATAAAGCACCGCATAAGCGACATCATCGGGGCTGCCGACCTGGCCGAGGGGGATTTGCCGTCCCAGCTTGGCGATGACTTCCTCGCGGTCGGTGCCGGGACGGGCAAAACCGTCGAGTATCGGGGTATCGACAAAAGCCGGATGGACGGAATTACAGCGTATGCCGCTGCCCGTATGGGCGCAGTGCAGGGCAACGGATTTGCTCAGATGGCGCACCGCCGCCTTGGCGGAATTATAGGCGGCGAGGTTGCGGGCCGCCACGATGCCGGCTACCGATGAGATGTTGATGATCGAACCCGCCCCGCTTTTGCGCATCAGTGGCAGGGCCAGTTTGCAGCCGAAGAACACGCTGTCCAGGTCGATGGCATGCATACGGTGCCACAATTCGGTGCTGGTGTCTTCTATGGTGCCCGCATCCCCGATGCCGGCATTATTGACCAGTATGTCGAGGCACCCGAAAACGGAGTCCACCCTGTCGATCACCGACTGCCAGGCGGCCTCATCGGTCACGTCATGATGCAGGGCCAGAACGCGGCGGCCCGTTTCCCGGCCGACCTCCTCGCCAAGGGCGGTAACGGCACCGTCGTCAATATCCGTCAGCACCAGATCGGCGCCCTCGCGCGCCAGCAACCGGGCCATGGCCCGGCCCAGCCCGCCGGCGGCGCCGGTGATCAGTGCGACCTTGTTCTGAACCCTGCCCATGATCTACTCCCTTATCCTCCGCAGGAGCCGCGCTCAGTTCCAGCGGCGCAGTTCCAGCCTGGCAATCTGGTTGCGGTGCACCTCATCCGGGCCGTCGGCCAGGCGCAGGGTGCGAATCTGCGCATAAGCATAGGCCAGGCCGAAGTCATCGGAAACACCGGCGGCGCCATGGGCCTGTATGGCCCAATCGATCACCTTGCAGGCCATGACGGGGGCGGCGACCTTGATCATGGCGATTTCCTTGCGTGCCTCCTTGTTGCCGACCGTATCCATCTTATAGGCGGCATTCAGCACCAGAAGCCGGGCCTGATCGATCATGATCCGTGCCTCCGCGATCCGTTCCTGGGTGACGGTCTGTTCGGCAACGGGCTTGCCGAAGGCAATGCGTGACTTGACGCGCTTGCACATCTTTTCCAGGCAGCGTTCGGTCATGCCGATGATGCGCATGCAGTGATGGATGCGCCCCGGCCCCAGACGGCCTTGCGCGATTTCAAAGCCACGTCCCTCGCCCAGCAGCATGTTACTGGCAGGAACACGGACATTGTCGAAGGTGATTTCCGCATGGCCGTGCGGGGCATCGTCATACCCAAAGACCGGCAGCACCCGCTCTATTCTGACCCCGGGGGTGTCGATCGGCACCAGTATCATCGATTGCTGGCGGTGGCGGTCGGGATTGTCGGGATCTGTCTTGCCCATGAAGATCAGGATTTTGCAGCGCGGATCCCCGGCGCCTGATGTCCACCACTTGCGCCCGTTGATGACGTATTCATCGCCATCGCGTTCGATGCGGGATTCGATATTGGTGGCATCGGATGAGGCCACGGCCGGTTCCGTCATCGCGAAACCGGAGCGGATCTTTCCTTCCAGAAGCGGCTTGAGCCAGCGTTCCTTCTGTTCTTCCGTGCCATAGCGGACCAGAACCTCCATATTGCCGGTGTCCGGGGCCGAGCAGTTGAAGACCTCGGGGCCGAAGAAGGAACGCCCCATGATTTCGCACAAAGGGGCGTATTCGACATTGGTCAGCCCCGCACCGTATTCGCTTTCCGGCAGGAACAGGTTCCACAGCCCCTCCGCCTTGGCCTTTTCCTTCAGACCTTCGATGATCGTGCTTGGCTGCCAGCGGTCTCCGGTGCCGATTTCCTCCAGAATGGCGGCTTCATTGGGGTAGATATGTTCCTCCATGAAGGCGGTGAGGCGCTCCTGCAGCGCGATGACCTTGTCGGAATGGGCGAAATCCATGACACTTCCCCTTTGGGTATGGTGGCGGGTCGAATTTAAACGGTTGTTTGAAAATTCTTATCATGAAGTGGCCTCTCTGTCGAGGCCGGCGGTTTGCACCGCTGCGCCGGGCAGGGTAAAGAGGATCAGGAAACGCGGGGGCGATGGTGGCTAGCGAGACACAGCGGAAAATTCTGGACGAGGCGGAGCGCCTTTTTTCCGAACGGCATTATGCCACTGTGACCCTGAGGGAGATCACGGCGGCGGCCGGCGTGAACATTGCCTCGGTCAATTACCATTTCGGCTCCAAGAACATTCTGCTGCGCGAGGTTTTCCGCCGCCGGGCACTGGATCTGAACCGGGAAAGGCTGACTCTTCTGGACCGGGCCGAGCGGGAAGCGGCACCGGAACCGCCTGAACTGGAGGCGGTGCTGTTTGCGCTGGCGGCACCGCCGATTCGCTGGAGCCAGGAGGCCGGCGGCCCCCGGGCGCGCTTCATGCGCTTTCTGCGCCTGTGCCGGGTCGATGCCACCGAAGAGATCAAGACGCTGATCAGCCGCGAGATCGGCCATCTGCAGCGGTTTCTTGTTCCGCTGGAGAGGATCCTGCCGGGGTCCAGTCGCGCTGATCTGTGCTGGTCCCTGCATCACAGCCTTGGTGTCATTCATGAGGCAACGGCGGAGCTGGACCGCCTGGCGCGCTTATCCGACGGTGCATGTCATACGGATGATGGCGAAGAGATCATCGACCGTGTGGTCAGGTTCTGCGCGGCCGGTTTCCGGGCTGCAAACCACGGGCAGGGGGCATGTACAAACGCGTAAGGAACCGGGTCATCGCCTATCCGAAATTCGTGCGCATCGGCATCGGGGTTTTGTTGATTATCGGCGGATTTCTCGGTTTTCTGCCGGTGCTCGGCTTCTGGATGCTGCCATTGGGTATCGGCATTCTGGCCTATGATGTTCCTGCCATACACAAGCGCTGGCGGCGCTGGGCGGCGCGGCTGCGCCTGTGGCGGATGCGCAGACGACGGCCCCGCCGTTAGGGGGCGCCGTCCTGTCTGCATGGGCAGGCGGGATCATTGCCGCCAGGAGGGACGGCCCTTGTTCAGGAAGGCTTCGATCCCCTCGCGGGCCTCCGCCGTTTCCCAGGCATCGGCCAGGCGGTCGGCGGTATAGATGTAATTGTCCTCACCATGATGGCGGGAGACATAATCGATCAGAGCCTTGGCCCGGGCAACGGCGCCGGGGGCGCAGTTCAGAATCAGGGATATCTCCTCTTCCACCGCGTCATCGAGATCGCTGGCGGGAACCACCTTGCCGACCAGCCCGATTTCGCGGGCAAAGGCGGCATCGAACAGCCGGGCATTGAGGAAGACACGCCGGGCGTTGGCCTCACCGATGCGGGCAATGACATAGGGGCTGATCGTGGCCGGTATCAGGCCGAGACGGACCTCGGTCAGGCCGAAGCGGGCCTCTTCCGTGGCGATGGTGATGTCGCAGGCCGATGCCATGCCGACCCCGCCGCCATAGGCGGCGCCATTGATGCGCCCGATCACCGGCTTGGGCAGGGCGTTCAGCTCGGCCAGCATGCTGGCCAGTTGCCGCGATTCGGCGATGCGGCCTGCCCGGTCCTTTTGCTGCTGATCCTTCATCCAGTTGAGATCGCCTCCGGCACAGAAGGATTTCCCGGCGCCGGTCAGCACCACGGCGCGGACGTTGTCGTCAGCCCCCAGTTCGGCGATGGCCCTGCGCATTTCGGTCATCAGCGCCGCGTTCATGGCGTTGTGTTTTTCCGGCCGGTTCAGGGTCAGGGTGGCAACGCCGCGTTCGTCGGTTTCGCTCAGGATGCAGGTTTCACTCATGATGATGTCCTCGGGTTTCACTCGTTCCGGATTTGGTCGGCTCAGATATCGCGCAGGGCAATTCTCCGGCAGGCGGGTTCGGATGAGGCAAGACGCGCCTGCACCTCGGCAAGGGCGGGAATGGCCGCCTGGGCGCCGAAGCGGGTGCAGGCCAGTGCCCCGGCAATGCTGGCCCGGCGCAGGGCGGTATCGATGCCGCAGCCCGCATCGATGGCGGCAAGGAAATAACCGGTGAAGCTGTCCCCGGCACCGGTGGTGTCCACCGCCCTGACCGGCAGAGGGCCGACCCGCCACAGATTTTCGCCGTCGCAGGCCAGCGCGCCGGCGCTGCCCAGGGTGATGATGACCTTCATGTCATGGCGCTGGGAGAGGATCCGGGCAAGGCGCTCCGGGTCGTCGGCATCCAGCCCCTCACCGGTGGCGACGGCGCGGGCCTCGGGTTCGTTGACGATCAGATAGGAGAGTGTATCAAGAATCTCTGACGGTACGCTGGCAACGGGGGCAACGTTCAGGGCAATGCGGCAGCCACGCTCACGGGCCCGGGCAATGGCGGCCCAGTTGGTTTCGGGCCGGGCCTCCATCTGCAGCAGGAAAAGCGTCTCCTCCGTCAGCAGTTCTTCGGGAATGTCGCCGGCTTCCAGCGCCAGATTGGCCCCGCCGGCGATGACGATCTGATTCTCACCCTGTCCGTCAACGCAGATGGTGGCGATTCCCGTCGGATGTGCGCAGGGGGTGACGGCCGTGATATCCACGCCTTCCTGGCGCAGATTGGCCAGGGCCAGATCGGCGAAGCCGTCATCGCCGACCCTGGCGACAAGATGTGCCGCGGCGCCGGCACGGCGGGCGGCAAGGGCCTGATTGGCGGCCTTGCCGCCGGGGCCGAGGCCGTAATCGCCGCCGAAGACGGTCTCCCCCGGACCGGGAAGCCGCTCGGCGGAGACGATGATATCCAGATTGACAGCGCCGAAAACCACCAGCATGCAGGAACCCGTTTTGTTGTTTCGTGACGGACCCACTATCCCCCTTCGCCTTGTTCATGCAAGGGGGAAAGCATCCTGATTTGTTCTTTTCCCGGCCCGGCGCATGCGGCATAGTTTCCCAAAATGACGCTGGGGGTGGAAAAATGAAACACGAACGGGTGGCATCGCTGGCCGATATCGAGCGCATCGAACAGACACCGCTGCAGGAAAGGATGGAGGCATTCACCACCTTCGATATCCTGCGCCAGGCGGCACGGCGCTGGCCGGAGCGGGCGGCGATAAGATTTCTGCCACGGGGGCGGGCGGATGATGCGCCGCGGACGGTCAGCTATGCAGAGCTGCTGGAGAATGTCTGCCGTACGGCCAATTTCTTTCACGATCTGGGGATCGGGGCCACGGATGTGGTCTCCTACCTTCTGCCCAATCTGCCTGAAACCCATTACGTGATCTGGGGCGGGCAGGCGGCCGGGATCGTCAATGCCGTCAATCCCCTGCTTCAGCCGCGCCAGATCGCCGATATTCTTGCCGATGCGGGCAGCAAGGTGCTGGTGACGCTGGATGAAACCCTGTCCGCGGAGTTATGGGCGCTGGCGCAGGCCGTGCGAAAGCTGTATCCGGGGCTTGAGCACATTGTCGCCATCGGTGGCCGTGACCGGCCCGAGGAGGGCGTTCTTTCCTATGAGGGCAATCTGGGCCGTTATGACGGAACGCGACTGACGAGCGGGCGGCATATCGCGCCGGAGGATATTGCTGCCTATTTCCATACCGGCGGCACCACGGGCACGCCGAAACTGGCAATGCAGACCCATATGGGCGAAGCCTATGAGGCCTGGGCGT
>CAYXDL010000145.1:0-6298 GCA_964463775.1 uncultured Hyphomicrobiales bacterium | reverse complement strand
ATGCAAACGAATCCGCCCGAGGAGACAGGATCAGATGAGCGCAGGCATTCCCGGCATGGATACGGATGGCGGCGGGCAGTACCGGGCGGTGAGCCATGGCATCGCCGTAACGGTCACGCCCTGTTTCCTTGGCAACCAGTCCGATCCCGGCAATGCCCGCTTTGTCTGGTCCTACAAGGTCGATATCGAGAATATGAGCAACCGGCCCGTGCGTCTGCGCAGCCGGTTCTGGCGCATCACCGATGCCTGCGGCCATATCGAGGAAATCTCCGGCACCGGGGTTGTCGGCGATCAGCCGCTGATCGGGCCGGGGGAATGCTACAGCTATACCAGCGGTACGCCGCTGGAGACACCCTCGGGCATCATGGAAGGCTATTACCTGATGGAGGTGGAGGGGGAAGGCATGATCAAGGTGGCCATTCCGCCCTTTTCCCTGGACAGTCCGCATCAGGCGGCAACCCTGCACTGAACGGCGCTGAAGGCCCTTTCGCGCCGGCCTTTCTTCGCGCAGGTTTTTGTTGCCGTGTCTGCCCTCTTTCCTATATCCCTGCATAAAGGGCTGACCGGCACCGCCCCGGCGGTGGCAAAGCGGCCCTAAGCGTGAGGAGAAGGCATGATGAACGCACCCCATACATCCGGGTCACGGAAGGATGACCCCGCCGGTAAGCGGCGCCCGAGCCGCGAGGAAGCGGAAGCCGCCGTGCGTACCCTTCTGGCCTGGGCGGGGGATGATCCGTCCCGCGAAGGGCTGCGGGACACCCCGGCGCGGGTGGTGCGGGCTTATGAGGAATATTTCGCCGGTTATGCCCAGGATCCCTTCGATATCCTCCAGCGCACCTTCGAGGAGATCGATGGCTATGACGAGATGATCGTGCTGCGCGATATCCGCTTCGAATCCCATTGCGAGCATCATCTGGCCCCGATCATCGGCGTTGCCCATATCGGCTATCTGCCGACGACGCGGGTGGTGGGAATCTCGAAACTGGCGCGTATCGTCGAAGTCTATGCCAAGCGCCTGCAGATTCAGGAAAAGATGACGGCGCAGATCGCCAATATCATCGACGAGGTGCTGAAACCCGCCGGTGTCGCCGTCACCATCGAGGCCGAGCATCAGTGCATGACGTGTCGCGGTGTGCACAAGCCGGGCGTGACCATGAGCACCAGCCGCATGCTGGGGGCCTTCCGCAAGGATGAGAAAACCCGCCGCGAATTCCTGGCGATCATCGCCCGGAAATGATGCCGCTGCCTGCGGCAGTTTCAGAACCGCAGGCTTCAGCCGCTGGCGGGCACCGGGTTCTGCAGTAGGGAAAAGATCCAGAACAGCAGCACCACCGCAATCAGCGCCGCCGCGAACCAGCCGAGCTGGCGCAGGTTGCGGTTCAGCGGTCCCGGTTCCAGCAGCGATTTCTGGCGGCCTCTGCGGCGGCGTTTTCTGCTCATCGATCCTTTCTCCCGGCCTCTGTTCCGCTTTATCCCCTTGGGTGCTCCTCCGGCATCTTCATGGGCATATATTAGCGCGGTTCAGTTCATGCGCACGCAGATTTTGCCGAAATGCCGCCCCGCCGCCATGTGATCGAGCGCCGCATCCAGTGCGTCGAGATCGAAAACCCGGTCGATGACGGGGCGGAGGTTGTTGTCCTCCATGGCGCGCAGCATGTTCTCGAAATGCAGCCGGGGTCCGACGGTGATGCCCTGCAGGCGGATATTGGCCATGACCACGAAAGGCAGGCGCAGCTCGGCATCGGCGCCTGAGAGAACACCGATCAGGGACAGGCTGCCGCCGGGGCGGATGGCCTTGAGCGATTCGTTCAGGGTGCCCCGGCCGCCGACCTCGATGATGTGATCGAAGGGGCGGTCGCCATTCGCCCTGACTGCCGCGCGGCCCCATTTCGGCTCTGCTCGGTAATTGATGGTTGCCGCCGCGCCCATGCTTTCCAGCCGCTGCCGTTTTTCATCCGATGATGATGTGGCGATAACCCGTGCCCCGAGCAGCCGGGCGAACTGAAAGGCGAACAGGGAGACACCGCCCGTGCCCTGAATCAGGATGCTGTCACCGGGGCGCAACCCGCCCTGTTCCACCACCGCCGACCAGGCGGTCAGCCCGGCGCAGGGCAGGGCGGCGGCTTCCTCGTCACTGAGATGGGCGGGGGTGCGGACCAGCCCGTGCTCGGGAAACAGGCCGTATTCGGCTCCCACCCCGTCGATCGGTCCGCCGAGGGCCGAGGCGAAATGCGCCATCGTCGGCGGGCCGCTGATCCAGGACTGAAAGAAATTGCCGATGACCCGGTCGCCGGGAGCGAAGGCCGTCACACCATCGCCGATGGCCGCCACCTCGCCGGCGCCATCGGAAAACGGCACCAGATTGCGTTGCTTCTGGGCGGACCCGTAACCACCCTCCAATGTCAGCAGGTCGCGGTAGTTCAGCGAGAAGGCACGGATGCGCACCAATACCTGCCCCGGCCCCGGTTCGGGCACCGGGCGGTCGGTGAGGGTCAGGTTCTTCCGTCCCGGTTGCCTGAGCAGCAGGGTTTTCATCTGTCATCTCCTCCCCTGAAGCCGCTTTGCACGGGCGAGGCGGCGTGATTCAATCGTCTGTTTGATTCAGTGTGGGGCGGGGTTGTGCCGGCGGCAAGTGCCGCATTGTCGCAGGGCCGTTCAGTCGTTCTTTCCGGTATTGTCTCCACCGCCTGCGCCGTCATCGTCCCCGGCCACGGGCAGGGGGGCCGGACTGGTGTCGCGGGGCTGGCGTATGCTGGCATCCACGGGTTCGAGCCCGGCAATGGGTTTGCTGATCGTCATCGCCTCGATATCCTCGAAACGCCGTGCCTGGGGCAGAACCTTGTGTTCGAGGGATCCGACCAGGCTGTTGTAGTTGTTGACGGTGGTCTGGATTCCCTTGCCCAGCTTGCCGACATGTTCGCCCATGACGCGCAGGCGCTTGTGCAGCTCCTCGCCCAATGCGGCGATCCTGCGGGCGTTCTCGGCCACCGATTCCTGCCGCCAGCCATAAGCGGCGACCTTGGCCAGCGCAATCAGCGTGGTGGGCGAGACGATCAGCACCCGGTTCCGGACCGCATCCTCCAGCAGGGCGGGATCCTTTTCCATGGCCGCGGCATAGAAATTCTCCCCCGGCAGGAACATGGCAACGAAATCGACCGTATCCGTCAGCCTGTTCCAGTAATCCTTTTTCGACAGCTCCCTCATATGCTGGCGGACATGGGTGGCATGCTGGCGCAGCAGGGCATCGCGCTCCTCTTCGGTTTCCGCCTCCATGGCGTCGAGATAGGCGCTCATCGGTGCCTTGGCGTCGATGATGATGGTGCGCCCCGCCGGCAGCCTGATGATGACATCGGGGCGCAGGCGCTCCTCATCGCGGTTGAAGCTCTGTTCCGTCAGGAAATCGACATGCTGGGTCATGCCGGCCAGTTCCAGGCAGTTGCGCAATTGCTGTTCGCCCCAGATGCCGCGGGCCTTGGGGGCGCTGCGCAGGGCGGAAACCAGCCTGGCGGCCTCATTGCGCACGGAAATCTGCCCCTCGATGACATTCTTCATTTCGTTGAGGATGGAGCCATAGGCCGCCTGCTGCTCCTTCTCCATCTTCGAGAGGTTTTCCTGGTAGCGTTTCAGGGTTTCGGACATCGGTTTGAGCAGGTTTTCCACCGATTCGCTCCGCTGTTTGCCCTCGCTGGCGAAAACCTTGCGCTGTTCCTCGAAATACTGCCGGGCCGCCTTCAGGAAATGATCCTGATTGTCTTTCAGCGCCCGGGCGGTTACGGATTCGAGTTCCTTTTCAATATTGCGGCGCACGGTTTCCAGTTCGGCCAGTTTTTCCTCATGGGCGCGGCGCTGTTCCTCCTGCCGGGTCTGCGACCGGGTCAGTTCCTCGCCAAGCCGTGCGGTTTCCGCGCGCAGGCGCGCATTTTCATCTTCCAGCCCGCTGACGGTTTCCGCCTGGTGTTCGTTCATGCTCTGCAGCCGGACCAGCTCCTCGCGGAGGCGGTTGTGTTCCTCCTGCAGGGCTGTGTGTTCCCGGCGCAGAAGGGAATGCTCGCGGCCATGGCGGCGGGCGGCGAGCAGCCAGCCAAGGCCGCCGGATACGGCGATCAATGTGGCGCCCAGAAGCAGAAACAGCGGATTGGTCATATGGCCCTCATGCGGATGGGTAATGCGGAACCGTCCCGATGCGGTTCCGGCGCAACGTCATCAGGGTAAACATAACAGGAACATTGCCGATGTATACAGGCGGTTTCGCTATCCTTGCCGCCTATTCGGCGATGGTGGCGGCAATCAGCTTCTTCACTTCCTCACGGTCCCATTCCGCGGGGCCGATCAGGCGGCCGATTTCGCGCCCCTGACGATCGATCAGCAGGGTGGTCGGCAATCCGACAACCCCCATACGCCGGGCGGAACGGCCCGTGGGATCGACAAAGATGGAGAGGGCATCGAGCTTCAGTTCACGAAAGAACTGTTCGACCTTCGCAATGCCGCGGCGGTCGATCGACATGGCCAGGACGGTGAAATCCTTGCCGGCCATGGCTTTCTGAAGGCGGTTGAGGGCCGGCATTTCATACCGACAGGGCGCGCACCATGTCGCCCAGACGTTCAGCAACACGATTTTTCCCCTGAATTCGGCAAGACTGCGCTGCTTGCCGTCCTTGTCAAGGAACAGCGCTTCCGGTACTGGTATGCGCTCCTTATGCAGGGTAAGGTTCTGCAGGGTTCCGGTCCTGAGCGAAGACAGGTCCGTTGCGGCCCCGGCCGGGGCCGCCGATGCGAGGACCAGAAACAGCAATGCGAAGAACAGTCGTGTCGGCATAGTCACCACCAGAGAAAACGATCAGGCGCGTAATATGACTCAGAACGGCGAAAAAAGCCATTCAAGCTCTTGCGATGGCCAGGAGGGCGAGGCGAAAGCCCAGAACAAGATGTGGGGCGGACGCTTTGCCGCCGGTCCGGATGCGCTGATGGAGCGGATCAATGCCTCCATCGATTTCGACAAGCGGCTGTATGAACAGGATATCCGCGGATCGATCGCCCATTGCCGCATGCTGGCGGCGCAGAAGATCCTGACGGCGGAGGATGCCGCCGCGATCGAACAGGGTTTGTGCGAAATCAGGGAGGAAATCGCCGAAGGCCGCTTTGTCTTTTCCGCCGCCCTTGAGGATATTCATATGAATATCGAGGCAAGGCTGCGCGAAAAGATCGGCGATGCAGCGGGAAGGCTGCATACGGCACGTTCGCGTAACGATCAGGTGGCGACCGATTTCAAACTGTGGGTCCGCGATACCACGGACCGGATCATCGCCCAGCTTGGCGCTTATCAGCAGGCATTGCTCGATCAGGCCGAGGCCCATGCCGATACGGTCATGCCTGGCTTTACCCATCTGCAGGCGGCCCAGCCGGTGACCTTCGGTCACCACCTGATGGCTTATGTGGAGATGGCTGGGCGTGACCGTGGCCGCTTCGCCGATGCCCGCCGCCGGGCCAATACCTGCCCGCTGGGGGCGGCGGCGCTGGCGGGCACCTCCTTTCCCATCGACCGGTTCGCGACGGCGACGGCGCTGGGTTTCGATGAACCAGCGGCCAATTCCCTCGATGTCGTTTCGGACCGCGATTTTGCCCTGGAATTCTTGTCCGCCGCCTCGATCTGCGCCATGCACCTGTCGCGCCTGGCCGAGGAGCTGGTGATATGGTCCTCCGCCCAGTTCGATTTCGTTCGGCTTTCCGACGGTTTCACCACCGGATCCTCGATCATGCCGCAGAAGAAAAATCCCGATGCGGCGGAGCTGATCCGCGCCAAGATCGGGCGGATTCTTGGGGCGCAGAATGCTTTGATGGTTGTGATGAAGGGGCTGCCGCTGGCCTATGGCAAGGATATGCAGGAGGACAAGGAGGCCCTGTTCGATGCCGCCGATAATCTGGAGCTGTGCATTCTGGCCATGACCGGCATGATCCGTGATCTGCAGGCGAATGAGGAACGCATGCACGCTGCCGCCGGACAGGGTTTCACCACGGCCACCGATCTGGCCGACTGGCTGGTGCGGGTGCTGAACATGCCGTTTCGCGATGCCCATCACGTGACCGGCCGCCTGGTACGCCTGGCCGAGGAACAGGGCTGCGACCTTCAGGACCTGACCCTTGATCAGATGCAGGCGGTGGAAGAACGTATTACCGATGAGATTTTCACCGTGCTGGGGGTCGATAATTCCGTTGCCAGCCGTACCAGTTACGGCGGCACGGCGCCGGAGCAGGTGCGTAAACAGATCCGCCGTTGGCGAAAGAGGCTGCAGGCGGAGGC
>CAYXDL010000144.1:6000-6305 GCA_964463775.1 uncultured Hyphomicrobiales bacterium | reverse complement strand
CGTACGCTTCATCTTTCAGCCGGCGGAAGAAAATGTCGCCGGCGGGCGACGGATGATCGAGGAAGGTTTGTTCGAGATGTTCCCGGTCGATGCCGTCTATGGCATGCATAACATGCCGGGGCTGCCTGTGGGGCATTTCGCCATCCGCAAGGGGCCGCTGATGGCGGCGGCGGATTTTTTCCGCCTGAAAATCACGGGCCGGGGCGGACACGGGGCCTTCCCGCATGATGCCCGCGATCCGATCGTGGCGGCGGCGCAGATCATCAGCGCTTGGCAGGCCATTGTCAGCCGCAATACGGATCCGA
>CAYXDL010000144.1:0-5990 GCA_964463775.1 uncultured Hyphomicrobiales bacterium | reverse complement strand
CGCCGTGATCAGCGTTACCCGTATTCATGGCGGGGAAACCGGCAATGTCATCCCCGAGGAGGTGGAGCTGGCCGGCACCACCCGCAGCTTTGAACCCGCCATACAGGACATGATTGAAGAGCGCATGCGCGTCATTGCCGAAGGCATCGCCCTTGCCTGTGGTGTGGCGGCGGAACTGGATTACGAGCGCCGGTATTGCGCCACCATCAACAGCGAGCGGGAAACGGAGATTGCCGTGAATACAGCGGCCTCACTTACCGGGCGCGGACAGGTCAATGCGGATACGCCGCCGGTCATGGGGGCGGAGGATTTCGGCTGGATGTTGCGCGAACGTCCCGGCGCTTTCATCTTTATCGGCAATGGTACCGAAAAGGGTGGCTGCATGATCCATAACCCCCATTACGATTTCAATGATGACATCCTCCCCCTTGGCGCCGCCTACTGGTGCCGGCTTGTCGAGGGGCAGTTGGAAAAGGGAAAATAAGAAGCGCGGGCGGAACGCGGTTGCTGATGGGGGCGATTATGCGCCGCAGACGGGTTATGCCAGATGCAGGCGCATGTTCTCGCGGGCGACGATATTGCCCTCCCAGGCGAAGCGGGCTTCTTCTTCCAGCCGTTCCATGAAGCGATCCTCATGGTCGGGGTCGTGGTGGAAGATGGCCAGCCGTTTGACATTGGCGGCCTTGCACAGGCGCATCCCCTCCTGCCAGGTGGAATGCCCCCAGCCGATTTTCCCGGGAAATTCCTTATCCGTATAGGTGCTGTCATAGATGACCAGATCGGCGCCTTCGATCAGGGCGAGGATGTTTTCATCAGGCTTGCCGGGCACATGTTCGGTATCGGTGACATAGCAGAGTGATTTGCCGCGATAGGTAATGCGGTATCCTGTCGCCCCGTCCGGGTGATTGAGCGCAATGGTACGCACAGAAATGCCGTTCATGATTTCGAAGTTTTCCCCGGCGCGGAAATCCTCGAAGCTCATGCGGGCCTTCATGATATCGAGCGGTACGGGGAAAGTCGGCTGGGCCATCTGGCTGGAAAGGACCGAACGCACCCCGCCGCGGTCGGACAGATGCCCGGCCATGATCGTATAGGCATGATCCTCCCGGAAGGCAGGAGCGAAGAAGGGGAAGCCGTTGATGTGATCCCAATGAGTGTGGGAGAGCAGGATATGCGCGTTATTGACATTCTTGCGCATCAGCCAGTGGCCGAGATTGCGTATGCCCGTACCGGCATCGAGAATGATGCGCTGACCGCCCAATGCCAGCTCGACACAGCTCGTATTGCCGCCGAAGGCGACATGCCGGGAGCCCGGCGTGGCGATGCTGCCGCGCACCCCCCAGAACTTGACCTTGAATGCCATTATTTTTCCTGTTCACCGATGCCTTTTTATCAATGCCGGTTTTACGGTTGTTGTTATGACCATCACAGTTTCATATCTGTGACCGGGAATATGTGATCCCCGTCACATTCAATGACAATGCCCTGACAGTGTTAAGAAAATTTTATTCCCTCCGCCGAAGAATAGCGATGAGCATGGTATTACGGCGGGGACTGACGGCAAAAAAAGCCTTGTTTCGGCCGGCTTGCGCTCATATCATTTGTATACATATGAAATTGAGCTTACTTTTGCATTGTCCCAGCGGGGCAGGTGCATTATTTACACCGATATGAAAGATATTAATCATATTAACGTGAAATAAATGTAAATATATGCCGTCATAATCCCTGATCTGGGACTATTGTCCGCCGTACTTGTGCCCGGTTGCGGGCGGGTGTATTCGGTGAAGGCCGTCAGCGGGGAATTTGATCTCGGTCATGGCCATGACGGTTGCCACATGGTTTTCGCTGTTTGTGTTTTCCGCCGCCATGGCTGATCCATGGCGTTTTGCAAGGCAGGTTCGCTTATGACAGATCTACAGGTCGCCACGGCTGAAAAGACCGCTTCCTCCCGGCGGAAGCTGGATTCCGTGGTTGTGCGTTTCGCCGGTGATTCAGGTGACGGCATTCAGGTGACGGGCGGGCAGTTCACACTTGCCACGGCGCTGGCCGGAAACGACCTGGCCACATTTCCCGATTACCCGGCGGAAATCCGCGCCCCGGTCGGTACGACCTTTGGTGTGTCGGCCTTTCAGATTCATTTCGGCGACAAGGATGTCAAAACCGCAGGCGATGCGCCGGATACGCTGATCGCCTTCAATCCGGCGGCGCTGAAGGTGAACCTGCCGCGCCTGCCCAAGGGCGGTACGCTGATCATCGATGAAGGCAGCTTCAACGAGCGCAATTTCAAGAAGGCCGATATCGCCTCCAATCCGCTGGAGGACGGTTCGCTCGATGATTACAATCTGATCCGCATCGATATTACCCGCCGCACGCTGGAGGCGGTCAAGCCTTATGGCGTGTCGCAGAAAGAGGGGGTGCGCTGCAAGAATTTCTGGGCGCTGGGACTGGTCTACTGGCTGTATGACCGGGACCCCGCCCCGACCGAGGAATGGCTGAAGGCCAAGTTCAGGAATGCTCCGAATATTGCCGAGGCGAATATTGCCGCCATGCGCGCGGGCCATGCCTATGGCGAGACAATGGAACTGGACGGGTTCGGGGCCTATACGGTGCCGCCGGCGCCCATTCCGCCCGGCCAGTACCGCACGGTGACAGGCGCGGAATCCATGGCTTGGGGACTGGTGGTCGGTGCCGGGCTGGCGGATAAGGAGATGCTGTTCGCCTCCTACCCCATCACGCCGGCCTCCGTCATTCTGCATCATCTGGCGCGCTTAAGCGATTACCGCGTCATCACCTTTCAGGCGGAGGATGAAATCGCGGCCGTCTGCGCGGCCATTGGCGCATCCTATGCCGGATCGATCGGCGTTACCTCCAGCTCGGGTCCCGGCATTGCCCTGAAGGGGGAAGCCCTGGGTCTGGCCGTTGCCGTCGAACTGCCGCTGGTGGTGATCAATTCCCAGCGGGCGGGGCCGTCCACCGGCATGCCGACCAAGACGGAACAGGCCGACCTGTTTCAGGCGGTTTTCGGGCGCAACGGCGATGCTCCCATGGCGGTGCTGGCCGCCCGCTCGCCCGGAGATGCCTTCGATGTGGCGGTGGAGGCGACACGCATTGCCCTGACCTATATGACGCCGGTCATGGTGCTGACTGACGGTTACATCAACAATGCCGCCGAACCGTGGCGGATCCCCGATGTCCGGGAAATGGCACCGATCGAGGCGCCTTATCATACCGAGGCGGAAGGCTTCCACCCCTTCGCCCGCAATCCCGAAACCCTGGCCCGGCCCTGGGCCATACCCGGTACGCCGGGGCTGGCGCATCGCATCGGCGGGATCGAACGTGATGCGCTGACCGGCAATATTTCCTATGATCCGGCCAACCATCAGAAAATGACGGATCTGCGTGCCGCCAAGGTGCGTGGCATCGCCGGCAGTTACGGGCCGCTGGAAATGGCAGCGGGAAAACCGGGTGCGGCGCTGACGGTGGCCGGCTGGGGCTCGACATATGGCGCGATCAACGAGGCCGTGCAGGAACTGATCGATGAAGGGGCTGATATCGCCCATGTGCATCTGCGCCATATCTGGCCGCTGCATCCTGATCTCGGCGATGTGCTGCGCAGCGCGGGGCGGGTTGTGGTGCCGGAAATGAACAATGGCCAGTTGCTGACCCTTCTGCGTTCCGAATATTTGATTGATGCCCGACCCCTGGACCAAGTAACCGGCCAGCCGTTCAGGGTCGGTGATCTCAAAGCGGCCTTCCGCCGCCATCTGGAGGCATGAGATGAATATTGCCACCCCTCTCGTGAAACGGACGATCAAGGATTTCACCAGCGATCAGGAAGTGCGCTGGTGCCCCGGCTGCGGCGATTATGCCATTCTCAAGGCGGTGCAGAAGACTCTGGTCGATATCGGCGCCGATCCGGACCGGACGGTATTCGTCTCCGGCATCGGTTGTGCGGCGCGTTTTCCCTATTACGTCAGCACCTATGGTTTTCATACCATCCACGGGCGCGCGCCCGCCTTTGCCACCGGAATCAAGCTCAGCAATCCGGCGCTTGATGTCTGGCTGGTCACCGGCGACGGCGATGCGCTGTCCATAGGCGGTAATCATCTGGTGCATGTGCTGCGGCGTAATGTGGACATGCAGATTCTGCTGTTCAACAACGAGATCTACGGCCTGACCAAGGGGCAGTATTCGCCGACCACGCAGAAGGGCACGCGCACGCCTTCCTCGCCACAGGGATCGGTGGATGCGCCGCTTTCGGCCACGCAACTGGCGCTTGGCGCCGGGGCGCGGTTCGTTGCCCGCGGTATCGATCGTCTGCAGAAGGATCTGCCGGGGATACTGGCCCGTGCCCATGCGCATAAGGGGGCCTCATTCGTGGAGATTTACCAGAACTGCATCATCTATAATGATGGCGTGTTCGAGGAACTGACGGAAAAAGGCACCGGCGAGGATCACCGCATCCTGCTGGAACACGGCAAGCCGATGATTTTCGGGCGCAACAGGGACAAGGGGCTGGTCCTGAACCATGATACCCTTTCCCTTGAAGTGGTCGGGCTGAGCGAAGGGCAGGGCACGGATCATCTGCTGGTGCATGATGAAACCAACAAGACAATGGCGACCATGCTGGCGGCGATGGAAGGCCCGGATATGCCTGTGGCTCTGGGGGTGCTGTACTGCAACCCGGATGCCAGCTACGAACAGGAGGTTGCTGCCCGGGAAAATCATGACCCTGTCAGTGCCGAGAGTCTCAACGAAATGCTGCGCAGCGGCCGCTGCTGGACGGTCGGGAAGGAAGGGACGGGCGGCCATGGCTGAGATCGCCATGCCTGGCTGCCGATCCGGGCCGTCGTGAAGAATAAATTGCATCAGCCCTCTTTTGTTATACGGGCAAAACGCGTAGATTGCCTCCTGTGGATATGAGTTTTTTCTTCCAGGACAGTAAGAGGCAGAGCGTTTTTCTGTAATGGCAAATTATAATTTTGATCGTTTCACGGTCCTGGTGGTCGATGAAAACTCCTATATGCGTTCGCTGATGACGATGGCGCTGAAGGCGTTGGGGATCGGCACGGTCAAGACGGCTAAGGATGGCGGCGATGCTATCGATCTGCTGCGCCTGATGGAACAGAATCCGATGAAGGCCGGCATGTTGTCCGTCGATATCGTCTTTTCCGCCTGGGACATGTCGCCGGTTGACGGGATGATGCTGCTGCGCTGGATCCGCCGCCACAAGGAAAGTCCGGACCGTTTTATTCCCTTTGTCATGGTAACCGGCCATGGTGAGCCGGATGATATCCGCGAAATGCGCGACATGGGGGTGACCGAGGTTCTGGCCATGCCGTTTTCGGTCAACAGCGTGGCCAGCCGCCTGCTGCAGGTGGTCGACCGGCCGCGCCAGTTCGTGCATACATCCGATTATTTCGGCCCCGACCGCCGGCGGCAGAACCTTCCCAGTGATTTGCCGGAACGGCGGGTGCTGACCGATGATCATCCGCAGGTGGAGATTGTCTATGACTAAGGCCGGTTCAGGAAAAAAGGCCCCCATACGGGTACGCTTCTATCGCTTGCGCAACAAGCTCAAGGAAAAAGCCGGCGGCGGCGCGGGTGAAGGTGGCGGCTCCATTTCCGCCGATGCCCTGGCGGCGGCGCAGGAGGCCTTCGATCAGGCGGCGGAGGATTATCCCGATTGGGTGAAGCCCTATATCGACGAATTGTACGAGCATTTCCGCCGTTGCGTCGATACGCCGGAACAGCGTCTGCAGCATTTTGCCCAGGTGCGCCGGATCGCCCATGATCTGAAAGGCCAGGGCAGTACCTTCGGTTACAATCTCATGACCTTCTTTGCGGCGTCCCTGTATGATTTCTCATTCCAGGAAGGGGAAATCTCCGACAATCATGTGGAGCTGCTGAAAGCGCATATCGATTCCATGAACATCGTCATCAAGGACCGTATCCGCGGCGATGGCGGAGAGGAAGGCCAGGCCCTG
>CAYXDL010000143.1:0-6400 GCA_964463775.1 uncultured Hyphomicrobiales bacterium | reverse complement strand
CGATACATCGAGGAAACCGGTTCCGGAAGAGGCCGGGTTCGGCATGACCACATGCCCCTTGTAAACCGGGTTGGTCAGATCCTTCCAGGTTTTGGGCATGGGCAGGTTGTTCTTCTTTGCCTCCACCGTATTGAAGCAGACGGAAGCAATCCAGGCGCGCTGACCCACCCAGGAGGGCGGGTTGTCACTGTCGCGGAATTTCGGATCCAGTTTTTCGACCCCCTTGGGGGCATAGGGCTGCAGCATGCCGGCGTTTTTCATCATCAGCAGGCTGGTGGCCGCCAGGCCCCAGATGATATCGGCCTGGGTATTGGTCTTTTCCGCCAGAAGCTTGGCGGTGATGATGCCCGTCGAATCACGGACCCACTTGATTTTGATGTCCGGGTTCTCGGCCTCGAAAGCCCTGGCGAAGCCGTTCAGTTCCTCCGGCTCGACGGCGGTGTAAACCACCAGATTGGTCGCTGCCTGGGCGACGCTGCCCAGCAGCATGGTGCCGGCGACCAGCCCTCCCAGTATCCGGCCAGTGCGTTTGATAATCGGATTGCTCATTGTTTTCCTCCGCTGTGCAATTGCGCATCCAAGCTGTGCATGATGATCCGCCCGCTTACCCGCTTGTGGAGCACATGCCTCATTCCGTTCAGCCGGCGGACATTTTATGCCGCCCGTCCGGGTGTCGGAAGGCGTGATTTTTTATTGTTTTGTTACGTTCTCTCCTTCTGCCTCCTATATACCAAAAAAATCCAAAATTACCAAAAAACTGCACACGGTGCTGCCGCGACATTGAAGAAATGCTGCGGCGGGGATGGGTGGGACGGGCGCTTTCCGGTCTTTCCGGCATGGTGGTTCCGGCTGCTTGACATGGTTTCAGCCCTGTTCATACCCTGTGGAAACGCAGCGCAAAGATGGGAATGTTCTGATGTATTACGCGCAGTTGCGGGCCTTTCATGCGGTGGCGCGCCATGGCGGTTTTTCCCGTGCGGCCGAGCGGCTTCACCTGACCCAACCGGCCATATCCGACCAGGTGGGCAAGCTGGAAAGGATGTTCGGTGTGCGGCTGTTCGACCGCCACCGGCGCGCGGTGAGGCTGACGCCTCTGGGGCAGGAACTTTTCCGCATTACCCGCCGCCTGTTTGAACTTGAGGACGAGGCGGTGGAACTGCTGCGCGAAAGTCAGGCCCTGCGTCACGGACGGCTGACCGTGGCCGCGGATGCACCGCTGCATCTGATCCGGCTGATTCGCCGTTTTCGCCAGGATTATCCGGGGATTTCGGTATCACTGACCATCGGCAATTCCGTCAGGGTGCTGGCATCCCTGTTCGATTACAGCGCCGATATCGGCATTCTGGCCAATGCGCCTGAAGATGACAGGCTGCTGCGGATTCCCCTGCGCTCCGATCCTCTGGTGGCCTTTGTCGCCCGTGAGCACCCTTGGGCCGGGCGGGAAAGCATATCCGTACAGGAATTATCCTCCCTGCCCCTGGTGATGCGCGAGAAGGGGTCAATCACCCGCCAGTTGATCGAGGGGGAATTCCGTCGCCTGAAGATCACCGCTGAAGTGGTGATGGAGGCCGAGGGGCGCGAAGCCGTGCATGAAGCGGTGGCTGCGGGCATCGGTGCCGGCATCATCTCGGAGCCCGAATTCGGTACCGATCCCCGCCTTGTGGCCCTGAGACTTGAAGGATGTGAGGCGAGGATGACCGAATCGCTGCTGTGCCTGAAGGAACGGGCCTCTCAGCGCCTCATCGGCGCTTTCTGGGAAATGGCGGCACAGGAGGCCGGTTTCCCGGTCATGGAGGATGCCGCGGGCACAGAGGAAGAAGCCTGACATGCCCTCCCGCGCATCGGGAATATTAGGAATTTGGTAATCCCGTTCCGGTAGCGTTCTTATTCAGCACCTGTATTTCAGGGGCGCACCGCTGTTTGACCGACAGACTTATCAGGGATGCCATGACAATCTTCCGCCCATGGAAAACGGCCTTTTCCGGTATCTTGCTGGCGCTGGTACTGCTTGTGCCGACAGTTCACGAGGCCCGGGCCGGGCTGGTGACCATCGATTTCGAGACGCCGGCCCTGACCGGCACGGGCATCTCCGATGGAGTGGCCGTATACAGCGCCACCGACCATGTTTCCTCCGGCGGCAGGCGTTTGTCGGATTTTTATGATTACCATGCCACCAACGATTATGGCGGGCTGACCTGGCGTGGCGAGACCATCCGCTATACCGATAACGATGCCCGGCAGGACTGGTCCGGCCGGCAGGGCTGGCTGTCGGTCATCGGCGCCAACCGCTACAACAGCTATTACCATAACAGCGGCCGCTATGCCCTGACCTCACAGGCCGGGCTGAACGATGTGGCGACGCCGCTGAACGCCAGCCTGAGCGGCGGCGGATTGTTCCGCCTGCTTCAGATCGATTTTCGCGGCTGGGCCGCTTATAACCGCCCGTGGCTTTCCGCCGGCTCTGTTGAGGTCGAAGGCTTTCTGAACGGGGTCTCCACGGGCACGGTTTCCCTGTCTTCTTTCGGGCTCGATGCCTATTCGACCCTGTCCACGGCAGCGCTGGGAGTGATCGATTCTTTCCGCATCCGGGCGACTTCGGCGATGCCAAGCCCTTATCGCGGTGGAACCGAGGCACAATGGTTTCTCTTTGACAATGTTGTTTATGAGCGGCTCGGCTCTTCTCCCGCCGCCGTATCCGAACCGGCATCGCTGGTGCTGCTGGGCGCGGGGCTTTTGGTGATGGGTGCCATGGTCCGGCGCCGGAGGGCAGAGCATTCCGGCCGCGAACAGGGTTCCGCATACTGACATACTGAGAGACGTGTTTTTCTCCTAGCCGGCTGCGGAACAGCGCATGCTCGGGAATGTGCTCCTGTCATTAAATGCATCAATAAGTAAAGAATATATACATATACACTTATTGATTGCGTTTGCGGGAGGAGAGCATGTTTCCGAGGCTGATTGTGCTGCTGCTGGCAGTGATGGCATTTGCCGTGCCGGCAAGGGCGGAGAAAACCCTGCGGGTAACGCTGCAGCTGTCCCTGAAGAATATTATCGGGCAGAATCTGCTCGAATTCAAAAAAATCGTCGAGGCGGAAAGCAAGGGCGATCTGAAAATCCAGATCTATCCCTCCGCCCAGTTGTTCAAGGACAAGGATGTGCCTTCGGCGGTTGCCTCCGGCGTGGTGGAAATGGGTGTGGCGGCGGTGCCCCGCTTCGCCGGTACCCGTCCGGCGGTGGAGTTGTTCTATCTGCCGTTTCTTTTCAGGGATAACGCGGCCATCGCCCGCGCCGTGGCACCAGGGGCGCCGATACGCAAAATTCTCGATCAGGAAATGCTGAGCACCGGTGCCCGTCCCCTGTGGTGGCAGGCTTACGGCATGTCGGTGATGCTGGGCCGGCGGGAGGCCCTGACCTCTCCGGAGGTGCTCAAGGGCCGCAAGACGCGGGTTTTCGGCAAGATGCTGGGGGAGTTCATCCGCTTTGCCGGCGGGGCACCGGTGCTGATATCGGGTTCGGAACAGTTTCTGGCCTATCAGCGCGGCACGGTCGATTTCGGCATGACCGGTGTGCCATCGGCAAAAAGCCGCAGGCTTTATGAGGTCATGCCCTATCTGACCGTGACCAATCACGCGGCACTTGAATTCGTGGTGCTGATCAATGACCGCTACTGGCGCGAGGAACTGAATGATAAGGAACGTCAAATCATCACCGCCGCCGCCCGCCGGGCCGAGGCATCGTTGCGTACGCGTTATGCCCGCATTCACCGCGAAACGCTTGAGTGGCTGGATAAGAACACCCCGATGAAGGTGGTGTATCTGACCCCTGAGCAACGCAAGGCATGGCAGAAGGCGGCCGAACCCGTCTATGCGCTTTATGTGCGCAATACCGGTGATGTGGGCCGGCGTCTGCTGGCGGAAGCGCGGAAGCTGCAGTGATGACGGCACACGGCAGCGGGATGCCGGCGGGTATGGCCGGGTCCCGCTTCTGGCTGTGGCTGGTCAGGGGGACAGAGGCCGGAATACGATGTGCCGGATATCTGGCGGCGTGGCTGTTCGTGCTCATCGGCGGGATGATCGTTTATGAGGTGCTGATGCGCTATGTTTTCATCGCGCCGACCATCTGGGTCGAGGAAGTCTCCCGCTTGCTGCTGATCTGGTCGGCCTTTCTTGCGATGCCCTACCTGCTGCAGAGAGGCGGTTTCCTGCGTATCGAGGCTTTTCTCATCCATTTTCCGCCATCATTGCGCCGGGCTGCCGAAAGCGCCGGGTTGCTGCTGATCGCCGCTTTTTCCGTCACGATGGTTTATGAGGGGATGGCAATGGTGATGGCCTCGGTCCGTATCGGGCGGGCCAGCGATACCATGCTGGCCCTGCCGCAATGGTGGGGAGAGGCCGCCGTTCCCACAGGGTTTTTCCTGCTGTTGCTGCAGGCCCTGTTCTGTCTGGGACGTCTTTGGCGCGCGGGGAGGGCGGAATGAGCGCGATACCCATTCTGGGCGGATTGCTGCTGTTGCTGGGAAGCGGCATTCCCGTGGCTTTCGCTCTCGGCGGGTTGGGGCTTGGCCTGCTGATCTATGCGGGATTGCCGCCGTTGATCGTGGCGCAAGGGCTTTATGCCTCCATGGATAATTTCATCTATCTGGCGGTGCCGCTGTTTCTGCTGATGTCGAATATTCTGCTGAAAGCCGGTGTCGGGCGTGACCTGTTCGCCGCCACCCAGTCCTGGGTGGGGCACTGGCCCGGTGGGATGGCGGTGGCAACCATTCTGTCCTGTGGGTTGTTCGCGGCCATTTCCGGCAGTTCGGTCGCGACCGCCGCGACCATCGGCACCGTGGCCGTGCCCGAGCTGGTCGGCCGCGGCTATCCGCGATCCTTTGTCACCGGCCTGCTGGCCGCGGGGGGCACGCTGGGTATTCTGATCCCGCCTTCCATTCCCATGATCATCTATGGGGTGATTACGGAACAGTCGGTGCTGGATCTTTTCCTCGGCGGTATCGGCCCCGGCCTGTTGCTGGTGGGGCTTTTCACGCTGGTTGCGGTTCTCCATGCCTTGTGGCGCGGTCAGGGCACGCTCAGTCGCCCGGCCTCTGCCCGCCAGCGCCTGCAGGCAAGCCTGCGCGCCCTGCCGGTTGTGCTGCTTGCGCTGGTGATCGTGCTGGGGCTGTACAGCGGCGCCTTTACCCCGACAGAGGCTTCGGCGGTCGGGGTGGCGCTGGCCCTGCTGATCAGCACGGGCCGGATCAGCCGGGAAAAATTCCTTGAGGCGGTCAGGGAGACCATGACGACCACGGCGACCATTTTCACTATTGTCTTCGGCGCCAAGACCTTTGCCATGGCCGTGACCCTGATGCAGTTGCCCCAGGACATGGCGGCGGTACTGATGAAGATGACATCCTCGGCGCCGCTGTTCCTGATTGCGGTCTGTACATTGCTGCTTGTTCTCGGCTTCTTTCTGGAAGCGGTGGCGATGCTGCTGATTGTGGTGCCGGTGCTGCTGCCGGCGCTTTATGGTTTCGGGATCGATCCCGTATGGTTCGGCATTCTGTTCGTGATCATGATCGAATGCGCGATGATCACGCCGCCGGTCGGGCTGAATCTGTTCGTGATCCAGTCGATCGCCGGATGTGATCTGCAGGAAGTGGTGCGTGGCGTCTGGCCGTTTCTGCTGTCGATGCTGCTGGTGGCGGCGATCATGGGCGTTGTGCCGGAACTGGTCACCCTGCCGATCGCCTGGGGGCGCTGAGCCATTCTGATCAGCTCGCCGCCTTTTTCTCCTGCTTCTTGCGGATGTTGGCGATGGTGTTGGCGATGTCCTCGGCTGCCTTGACCGTATTGTCGTCGGGGTCGATAGACAGGTGCAGGGCCATGGTGATCTGATCCAGCAGCTTGAGGTTTTTCCCGAAACGCGGGGTGCCGATATCGGACATCAGGCCGCGGGCGACCTTGTCCAGAGCCTGACAAAGATGAGCGATATGGGCATAGCGGCTTTTGCGGGCACGTTCGGCCATTTCCTGATTGGTGGCGATCAGTTTGTCCAGATTTTGCTTCCAGCCGGCATCCAGGCCTGCATTTTGTTGTTCTTCCAACAGCATATAGGCCAGGATACGCAGCTGATAATCATGGCGGTGGATGCGCTGTTCGTTCAGGATGGTGAAGGTTTTCTCTATCCTGTCCTGCGTGGCCAGAGCATCGGGGTCATCAAGCACTTTCGCCCGCAGGGTGTTGGGCACCTGTACCAGTTCTGCCACCTGGCCGCCGATTCTCTTGCTCTTGCGTCGGTCGGGGCCGATATAGTCATTGGTGACGACAAAAGGCTTGCGCGCATTCAGGATGGCCTGAATGCGTTCATTGATGCGTTGGGTCGACAGCGGTTTTCCCAGAATGTCGTCGGCGCCGCTGTT
>CAYXDL010000142.1:489-6484 GCA_964463775.1 uncultured Hyphomicrobiales bacterium | reverse complement strand
GCCCAGAAGGATATTTTCAGATAGGTGAAGAAAATCTCCTGCGGTGCCGTGGCGATCATCCGCCGGTTTTCGGCATTGTCGCCCAAGGCCCTGATCCAGGGCTGGGTCAGAAAGGCATAGATCTCGTCGGCAAAGAAATAGCAGACGCCAAAAGCGATGATCAAAGCGATGAAGGAGCGGATGAGCCGCATGCGCAGCTCAATCAGATGCTCGATCAGCGGTGCCTTCGCCTCCTCGATTTCATCGATATCTTCGCCAAGCTGCTCGCTCATGACTTACGCACCGGCCTTTCCCTCATCCGATCCGCCATCGCCATCCTTTTCCTTCCCGCTCTGCCCGCCTTCCCCTGCCATGCCGGCGGCATCGGCGGTATCGGCAGCATCCTCTTCGCTGGCTGTTCGTACTTCGGCCACATAGTCCTCACCGAGAAGCGCGCGGGTATCCTCATCGAACTGATCGTCATCTTCGGAATCATCCGGAGGGGTATAATCCTTTCCCTCCAAATCCTTACCGATGTTTTCCGAAGTCTCGCCGATGCTGTTTTCGACATCGGCAATCGTCGTGCGCAGATCGCCGTCCGGATCAATGGATTTTTCGATTTCGCCCTTCACATCGAAGCTGCGCGCCTGCTGAATGGTGGAGCGCACCTCATCGAGTTCGCTTTCGCGGACCATCTCGTCGATGCTGCCCTGAAATTCCCGCGCCATGCGCCGCGCCTTGCCGACCCATTGGCCAACGGTGCGCAGTGCCTTGGGCAGGTCTTTCGGGCCGATAACGATGATTGCCAGCACGGCAACCACCATCATCTCGCTCCATCCAATGTCAAACATATCCTGCGCCCGGGAATACCGGCCGGATCGATCTCACGGCCGTGTCAGCTTTTTGAGGTTTCTTCGCTCTTGCTCTGTGCGGTAGTAGCGGTGGCGTCATTGGCGCGCCCGTCCTCGATCGCATCCTTGCCGCTATCGGCCGCCTTGGCCGTATCGCTGGCCGGATCCTCCTTCAGGCCGGTTTTGAAGTTCTTGATTCCTTTGGCGACATCCCCCATCAAGCCGGAAATTTTGCCGCGCCCGAACAGCAGAAGAACGATGACGACGACAACGGCGATTTGCCACAAGCTGGGGCTCATAAGCTGTACTCCTGATAATGACGATCCACATGCATCGCAAGCCGGCGCATAATGGCAGAAACGAACCGGGCAGGCAAATGCGCAATCACATTTGGCCTATTCTTCGCCGCTCGCCCCTGCCAGGCTATGAAATCACCGCCGGAACATGCAGGCATTGTTGCTACCCTTAAATGAGCAGCCCTGCAAAACCTGATGATAAAACCCTCGCCCATTCATAGGAAGTCATGATATTTTGTATATCACTGATATCTATTCAGTTCGGCGAAGACCTGCCTTTTTTCAGGCAATCGAAAAATTTATTTTTCACAGTGAAGACAAAACACATAATCTGATGAACAAAAATTCCCGTTTTCGCATGGTTGACAAGATAGTATATGCAATAATTTTCTTGATAGCTCTAATATTATTTTATTTATATGCGCTATCAGACGAAATATCGTGCAAAAAATGTAATGATTACGCTCAGTACTTTTATCTTCTTGTTTCATTTTTGTTGGGTTTTTTAGCATGCCTCTTTATCCTGGGAAAAAGCACTAAACGCACAGAGGATATTCAGAAAGAAACAATAAATTCAGATAAAAAGAACATTGAAGCAGCAAATATAGCGGAAAACCTTCATGTTCTTGCCGAGAATTTGCCAGAATTTGTCTCCATAAAGAATAATGACCTGAAGTTCATTTTTGTGAACAAATGTTTTATTAATTGGGTGAAACTTGAACGGCACGAAGTCGTAGGCAAAACAGTTTACGACATTTATCCACCGGACCAGGCTGAGGAGTTCGACTACTGGGACAGAAAATCGTTGCGGGAACGAACGGTCATAAGCCGCGACATAGATCTGCTTTATCCCGACGGTCAGGTCAGAACCGTGATCAGCACCCGCATTCCGCTGATTTCCTCATCTGGGAAACTTCTCGGTCTTGGCACCCTGAATTTTGATATTTCCGCCAGAAAAAGGATCGAAAAGGACCTAGAGGCTGCCAAAGAAAAAGCCGAATCCGCCAACCGCCTGAAATCGAAATTTCTCGCCAATGTCAGCCATGAGCTGCGCACGCCGCTGAATGCGATTCTCGGCTTTTCGGAAATCATGGAAAACCAGCTTCTGGGACCAATCGGGAATGACAATTATCTGACCTATGCCAGAGACATCCGGCAAAGCGGCCTTCTGCTGATGGATCTGATCAACGATCTTCTGGACCTGTCGAAAATCGAATCCGGCGATTTTCCGCTGGAAGAAACGGATGTCAGCCTTGTTCATATCCTTCTTACTGCCGCGCGGATGCTGCAGGAAAGCTGTAACAGAAAATCGATCACAATGAGCCTGTCGATAATGAGAGAAAAACATATCCTTAGTGACGGCAGGGAATGGGATTCAGATGGTATCGCATCCGATATTTTCGTTTATGCCGATCAGCGGCTCATCCTGCAGGCCCTGCTGAATATCATGTCAAACGCCGTGAAATTCACACCGGAAGGCGGGGAGATAAGCATAGATCTCACCGTTGCTGAAAACGGGCAGCTGGAGCTAAGCATCAGCGACACCGGATCTGGCGTGCCGGAAGACAAGATACCGGAACTGTTCGAACCCTTTACCCAGCTTGAGGATGCTTATCTGCGCGCATCCCAGGGGGCCGGGCTGGGGCTTGCGCTTGTCCGTTCCTTCATCGAATTGCATGGAGGGCGCGTTGAAATGAGCAGCACCCTGAATGTCGGGACGGTATTGCACCTTACCCTACCGCCTGAGCGCGTTCTTGAAATCAATCATCCGGGCTGAATCCGCAACGGCGCTCAGCGTGCGAAAACGAATATGTCCTGTGGTTTCAGCGCGAGGGTCAGAAGCGATCCTTCCGGTGGCGGCTCAAAACCCCGGATACGTGCCCTGATCGGTGCCGCCCCCTGATCAAGGCGCATTTCCAGATGGCAATCGGCGCCGATACGCCGCGCGGCGACAACATGGCCGCTGGGATACAAGCCGTTTTTTCCATCACCTGCCATGCTCTCCGGCACCCGCAGGGCTTCGGGACGGAACAGTATTTCGGCAATGACGCCATCATCAATGCCTTTGGCCGCCACGGTGCCGAACGGTGTTTCCGCCCGCCCCTGTTCAACCACGGCATGAAGAACATTGATATCACCGAAAAAACGGGCGACAAAACCGTTCTCCGGACAAGAATACAATTCATCAGCACTGCCGATCTGAACGATTTTTCCCTTGCGCATCAGGGCGATACGGTCGGCCATGCGCATGGCTTCTTCCGGATCGTGAGTTACCAGCAGTACCGATGCCCCCATATCGCGCAGCAGGTGCAAGGTTTCGGAGCCGATATCGCCGCGCAGGCGTGTGTCCAGATTGGAAAACGGCTCATCCAGCAGCATGAGCGCCGGCTCCGGCGCCAGTGCCCGCACCAGTGCCACCCGCTGTGCCTCGCCGCCCGAAAGCATATGAGGGTATTGACCGCCATGGTTTTCCAGGCCGACCCGCGCCAATAAGGCCGTCACCCTTTCCCGCCGCTGCTGCGGTGGCATGTGACGTAACGCAAAGCCGACATTTTCGGCCACCGTCAGATGGGGGAACAGGGCATAATCCTGAAACACGAGCCCGAGATTACGCTTCTCCGGGGGTATGTTCTCTCCATCCCCGGCAACCTGGCGTCCGGCGATGCTGATGTGCCCCGTATCCGGAACCTCCAGACCTGCGGCCAGGCGCAGGGTCGTGGTCTTGCCACAACCCGAAGGGCCGAGCAGGCACACCACCTCGCCTCCGGCAATGTCGAAGTCAACGCCGTCCACGGCAACGACTCCGCCAAAGCTTAAAGAAACATCGCTGAATTCAAGTGCCTTCAACGCACGCATCCTCCTGCACCCTGCGGCGGGTCACCATAGGCACAGTACCGTGACAGTTCAACAGACACGACCGCAGTACCAATCGCGCAGATTATGCCCGGGCCTTATCACCGGAATCGGAATCGGGATTGTCGGGATCGTCGGGATCGGATTTTTCCCCGTGAGCGCGCCCTTCATCGCCGTCGGCCTGCAGAGCCGTGAACAGGCCGGGCATGTCATCGCGCCCGCCGCCCATCAGCCCGGCGGCCTTCAGTTCCTCGATCCCCGGCAGATCCTGAAGGGAATCGAGACCGAAATGAATCAGAAATTCATCCGTGGTGCCATAGGTCAGCGGCCGCCCCGGCGTACGCCGCCGTCCACGCGGGCGCACCCAGCCGGCCTCCAGCAGAATGTCCAGCGTGCCACGGCTGAGGCTGACACCGCGTATCTCCTCGATCTCCGCCCGGGTTACGGGCTGGTGATAGGCGATGATCGCCAGGGTTTCCACCGCCGCACGCGACAACTGGCGGGTCTGTTCGCGTTCCTCGACCAGCAGCGGCGGCATATCCGGCGCGGTTCTGAACGCCCAGCGCCCGGCCACGCGCACCAGCTCCACCCCGCGGCCCTGATAGAGGGCGGCGAGCTCCGTCATCACCGTGGCCAGGTCCTCCTCTTCGGGAAGGTGACGGGCCAGGGTATCCTCGTCCAGCGGCTCGGCGGCGGCAAACAACAGGGCCTCGATCAGTCTGAGGGAACGGGAAAGCGTTTCCATCAGCCTCCCTCCCCGTTTTCGCCATGCCCCTTGTGGCCATGGAGGTGAATGGGGCCGAAGGGGCGCAATTGCCGGACCTGAAGCTGCCCCTGCTTTGCCAGTTCGAGGGAGGCCAGCAGGGTCGAGGCCATGGCCGAACGCCGCGCGAAAGGATCCGACAGCCCCTTGGGCAGAAAAGAGGAAAGCTCCGCCCAGCCCGGCAGGCCGGGGATAAGGGCCCGCAACCGTTTCAACGCATCCTCCACCGCCAGAACCTTGCCCCTGTGCAGATGCAGTGGGGAATCATCGCCCTGGGCTTCCCGCTGAACGGCATAGGCTTTCAGCAGATCATACAGGCTGCATTCAAATTTCTCGGTGGAGATAACGCGAATTCCCTCCCCGCCGCCCCGGTAATGCACATCCAGCCCGGCGCGCGGCAGACTCATCAGTTGCCCGGCCACCTTGCGGATCGCCTCCAGCCTCTGCAGCTGGAAGGCCAGACGACCGGCCATTTCCTCGCCGCTCGGCTCCTCATCCTCTGTCTCCGGCAGCAAAAGGCGCGATTTCAGATAGGCCAGCCAAGCCGCCGTCACCAGATATTCGGCGGCAATGTCCAGGCGCATTTCCTTCAGCCGCTCGATATAGGCGATATATTGCTCCACAAGCTGCAGGATGGAGATGCGCGCCAGATCGACCTTCTGTTCACGGGCCAGGGCAAGCAGCAGATCCAGCGGCCCTTCGAAACCATCGACATCGACGATCAGCTCCGCCTCCGCCCCCTGGCCTGCCCTTAGGCGTTCCTCATTGCTGTCCTCGGCGAATTCCACGCATAGCTCCTGTCAGGACCGCTCCGCAAGGGAGGCATGCAGCCTATCATATTCCTGGCGCAACGCCATTTCATCGCATGATTGCGGCGGGTGCAGCATGGCCTCCGCCCTGCGCAGGCGGGCCAGGGCGGCATCGCTCAGCCCGCCTGCCGCCCCGGCCACGGCAATCATTTCATCCATCCTGCCCGAGCAGTGCAGTACGCAATCACATCCGGCAGCCAGTGCCGCCCGGCTCAGCTCGCCCGGTGTGCCGGATAGTGCCTTCATACCGATATCATCGCTCATCAGCAGGCCGGAGAGTCCCAGCTCACCACGAATGACATCGCGGATTAAGCTGTCCGAAAGTGTGGCCGGGCGGCGGGAATCGATATCCTGATAGAGAATATGCGCCGTCATCGCCAATGGAGCATCAGCACATTCATGAAAGGGAATCCAGTCGCTGGCCGCCAGTTGTTCGCGCGGGGC
>CAYXDL010000142.1:0-479 GCA_964463775.1 uncultured Hyphomicrobiales bacterium | reverse complement strand
ACTGTCCGCACAGGCACGCCCATGCCCCGGCACGTGTTTGATCACCGGCAGAACGCCGCCGGCCAGCAGGCCATCCATCAGTGCCCGGCCGAGTTTCGCGACCGCGCGGGCATCATCGGCAAAGGCACGGTCACCGATCACCTCATGGGTTTGAGGAAAGGCGATATCCAGAACCGGCGCACAATCGACATTGATGCCAAGCGGTGCAAGCATTGCCGCCAGCAGCCGCCCGTGCAGAAAGGCGGCGCGCCTTGCCCCCCCCCTGTCATGGCGCCACAGAGCGCCCATCCATGCCACGGCAGGAAATTCAGGCCAGTGTGGCGGTCGCAGACGCGCCACCCGCCCCCCTTCCTGATCGATCAGCACCAGGGGTTTGCGCCCCAGACAGTCGCAGATATCCGCAATCAGGGCACGGATCTGCGCCGGATCCTCGCAGTTGCGGGCGAACAGAATGAGGCCAAGCGGATTGGCATCGGCCA
>CAYXDL010000141.1:0-6550 GCA_964463775.1 uncultured Hyphomicrobiales bacterium | reverse complement strand
AGGAACCGGTTGTCGGCTATGAAAACGGCAAGCTGATCGGCACCAAGCGCCTGTATACGGACGGCAAGTTCGGCACTGATGATGGCAAGGCCCATTTCTTCAAGGCCGCATGGCGGGGCTTCGATCCGGCCGACCGCGCCAAGCAGAAGGAAGAATATCCTTTCCTGATCAACAGCGGGCGCAAGAACATGATCTGGCAGAATGCCTTTTATGATGAGCGTCTGCCTTTTGTCTGGGAACGCTTCAAGCTGCCGCCGATCGAAATGAACCCCGATGATATGAAGAAGCTGGGCCTTGAGGCAGGCGATCTGGTCGAGGTCTACAACAATGTCGGCTCGACCCAGGCCATGGTCTATCCGCTGAAGACGGCGCAGCCGGGGCAATGTTTCATGCTCTTTGCCGCACCGGTGGGACAGCATGGCAATATCGTCAGCCAGGGTGTGAACGAGTTGCGCATCCCCAATTACAAGAATGTCTGGGCCAATATCCGCCGTATCGGCCGGGCCCCGGATGCGGATTCCATCAGCTTCAAGGAGCTGGAATATCCGCAGGATATCTGAGAATTGCGGATTTGCGAAAACAGCCGGGGCGGTTCATCCGCCCCGGTTTTTTATAGCGGATCATTGGCTTTGCGGATTTTTCCCGCCAGGCTGCGCAGCCGGGCGATGACGGCCGGGTACTCCTGCCTGTAGTCGTTCCGCCCCTTGCGCAGATTTTGCAGATGGGCGGCGATGTTTTCCGCCGTCAAACGCACGCCCGGCAGCGGTGGAGGCACCTGCGCTCCCCGGCAGGTGCTATTGGTCAGGGCGGTGATGATACGATCGCCCAGTTCCCGGCGATAATGGGCCGGTTCCCAGAACCATTTCAGGGCTTGGCCTCTTGGTGCGACATCATCGATGTTTTCGGTCGTGAACGCGTTGAAGGCGCTGAAGTCGTAAAGCGGCACATTCCCTTCCTCAGCGGCGATTTCCGTGATGCGCCGTTTCCATTCCTCGAACAGTGGCCACAACCCGGCGATATCCAGCGCGCTCATATATTCCGCATGATAGGGGTTGATGAACAAGGTAACGGATGCCCCTTTCGCGGCAGCGGCGCGCAGAAGGCGGCGCAGCGCTTCGAAATTCTCTGACCAGCGGCTGTCCGGATAATACAGGGCCCAGCGGCGTGCCAGCAGGCGGCGCATCAGCTCCCGGTTTTTCTGGATGAACAGGACACGGGCGCCTTCCCGGTTGATGATCGGTTCATAAATCGCCTCGGCCGGGTTGAAACCAAGCCGGGTGCGGGTTTTCACATAGCGTCCGTTTTGTTGCAGGACGGTTGAAACACTGTGGCTCAGGGCATCAAGCGACAGCGAGGATTTGAGCATGTCGACAAGCCGCTCGCGGGCAAAGGCGGTGCGGGGGGTGCCATCGGCATCCACCAGCAGGGGCGGATCGGTTTCATTTGCCGGCGGCCAGCGATGGGGATCGCCGCTGCGGCCTGCGGGAATAAGGAAATCGATGAAATCCACCGCGGCGACCAGCACCCGTACCCTGCCAGTGGCAAGACCATGCTGGGCATAGCGGGTCTGCAGATACTGGCTGAGCCCCGGGATCGAGAGATTATAGACAGGGCGGCGATCACCGGACCAGCAGGCGTTTTCGGGATCCAGACCCATTTCGGTGCGCGAATTGCCGACGATCAGGCTGCGCGGGGCGGTGGCGATAACCTGATAAATCTTGGCAATGCGTCCGCGGTCCCCGGCATAGGGTTTCAGGGCGTTGAAGCCGGGGCGGCGCGGCTGATCGAAAATACCGTAGGGATCGACGGCGACATTGAAGGCCACGACCGCTGCCAGCAGGATCAGGGCGGTGATCAGCATCCGTTTCAGGTAGCGTGTATAGGTCATGACAACCGCCCTAGAACTGGAAATAGAGGAATTCGGAAACGCTGCTTAATGCCAGAATGCCGCCTGCGGCGATTATGGCGATGGCGATGGCCCATGATCCGGATGGCCGCCATTGAAGGGCATCGGCCAGGCGGTGCAGCGGTTGGATGGCAAATTCGCGCAGATGCGGATAATCGTCGATCGTCGGGCGGAAGCGGCGCATGATCTGGCGTGTGTTCGGCAGAATCAGGGCAATGGGAAGCAGGGCGGCAATCCACAGATAGGTGAGGACGAATTCCCGTCCGCCGCCAAGATAGGTGCCGATCCCCAGATCGGACAGCAGGGTCTGCGCCTCCGGGCCCAGGGCGGCAACCAGCGCATTGGGCAGGGCGATGCCGTTCAGGCCGTACATGCCGCGGACCATGGTCAGGGCCGCTTCCAGACTGTCGGCACGGAAAAAGGCCCAGCCGGTGACCACAGCAGTAAAGGTGATCGCCCAGGCAATGACCCGCCAAGGCAGGCTTTGGCGAAAGGACTCCAGCCCCGCCTTGCGGCAGATCCAGTGCCAGGCGTGGTTGATGATCAGATACAGCCCGTGCAGCAATCCCCAGAACAGGAAGGTCCATCCCGCACCATGCCAGAAGCCGCCCAATACCATGGTGGTCAGCAGATTGACGTAGCGGCGGATATGCCCCTTGCGGCTGCCGCCGAGCGGGATGTAGAGATAATCGCGCAGAAACCGTGACAGGGTCATGTGCCAGCGCCGCCAGAATTCGATGATGCTGGTGGATTTGTAGGGTGAAAAGAAGTTCAGCGGCAGGCGTATCCCGAACAGCCTTGCGCTGCCTATGGCCATGTCCGAATAGCCGGAGAAGTCGAAATAGAGCTGGAAGGTATAGGACAGGGCCCCGCCCCAGGCCTGAAAGAAGCTCAGTGCCTCCCCCTGATGGGCGGCGGCGAAGACCGGTGTGGCATGGGCGGCGATGCCGTCGGCCAGCACTGCCTTCTTGAACAGGCCGATGGCGAAGATACTCAATCCGATGGCGACATTGCGGTATTGCGGGCGGAAGACGCGGTCACGTGCAAACTGGCGCATCATGTCGGCGTGATGGACGATCGGACCGGCGATAAGCTGGGGAAAGAAGGTGATGAACAGGGCGTAGTGGCTGAAATTGTATTCCCGGGCCTTGCCCTGATGCACATCGGCCAGATAGGCGATTTGCTGAAAGGTGAAAAAGGAAATGCCCAGCGGCAGGATGATGGTCCCGACCGTCACGGAGGTACCGAACGCCGCGTTCAGATTGTCGATGAAGAAATTGGTGTATTTGTAATAGCCAAGCAGGCCCAGATTGAAGGCGATGCCAAGCCACAGGATCCCTTTGCGCCGTCCGGGCGGAGCCGTCCTGCGCATCGACATGGCCCTGCCGATGCCGTAATTCACGGCCATGGATAACAGGATCAGTCCCAGATAATAGGGGTTCCACCAGCCGTAATAGAAAAGAGAGGCAAGAACCAGCCAGATGATCGCGATCTCGCGGCCGAAACGGGGTGCGAGAAAGAAAAATACTGCCAGGGTTACGGGCAGAAATGCGAAAAGATACTCATAGGAATTAAACAGCATGAACTGGCCGATCCGATGTGATGCGGGATTGACTGAAGGCGGATATTGCCGAAATCCCGCCCTGTTTGTCCAGAATCTCGGCAGATTATCGGCAAAATATTTGAATGCCGGCGGATATGCACGGCTTCAGCCTGTCGCTGTGGAGATTTGCGGCGGCCCGTTTATGGGGCAACATGTCTGCGGTTTGACCAATGAAAATTTTTTCGGCATAATATTTGTACGCAAACAAATAAAAAGAAATGCATGGCTGTTGCGGGGGGCCTGCAGCGGCGATGGGTTCCGCAAGGCGGGACAAAGGCAAAGGGTATCGTGATCCGGGCTGACGGATCCGGAGGCATTCGGAGGGAGCCATGGCGGAATATTACCGCCCGCGGGAACTGGGGGAGGCACTCGAACGGCTTGCAACCGGCAAGTGGCGCATCCTTGCCGGCGGCACTGATCTGTATCCTCAGGATTGCTCCAGAAATCACCTGCCGGGCGATGTGCTCGATATAACGGATGTCGCCGGACTGAACGTCATAGAAAAGCATGATGGTTTCCGGCGTTTCGGCGCTGCGCTGCGCTGGTCGGCGCTGGCGTGTGCGGAACTGCCGGCCGCCTTCGACGGGCTGAAGCAGGCGGCGGCACAGATCGGTGCGATGCAGGTGCAGAACATGGCCACCATTGGCGGCAATATCTGCAATGCGTCTCCGGCAGCCGATGGCGTGCCGCCTCTGCTGGGGCTGGATGCCCGTGTCGAAATTGCCAGCCTGACCGGGCGGCGCCAAATGCCGCTGGCCGATTTCATCACCGGGGTGCGCCAAACAGCGCTTGCCCCCGGTGAGATGCTGACGGCCATCCTCATACCTGAACCGGATCCGGCCGCGCGTAGTCATTTCCTCAAACTGGGGGCGCGGTCCTATCTGGTGATATCCATTGCCATGGTTCATGTGATGCTGATCCCGGATTCCCCGGGGCGGGTGGCCGATGCCCGCATCGCGGTCGGAGCCTGTTCGCCGGTCGCCTGCCGTCTGAGCACGCTGGAGAGGGAACTGATCGGCCACCCGTTCGATACGGCGCTTGCCGATTTGGTGCGGGATGAACATTTCGCGCCACTTTCGCCGATCGACGATGTGCGCGCCAGCGCCGCCTACCGGATCGAGGCGGCAGAGGAGATGACACGCCGGGCCATCCTTGCCATAGCCACGGGAGGGACGGCATGAAGCTTTCTTTCACCCTCAATGGCCGGGAGATAACCGTACAGGCCGATCCGCGCCAGCGCCTTTCCGCTTTACTGCGGGAGGATTTGGGCGAACGTTCGGTCAAGACCGGCTGCGATGCCGGTGATTGCGGTGCCTGTACGGTACTGGCCGACGGGCAGCCTGTCTGTTCCTGCATGATGGCGGCCGGGCAGGCAGCCGGGCGACGGATTGAAACCGTGGCATCGCTTGCCGGGGGAGATGGTCTTCCGGGTGCCCTGCAGCGTGCCTTCCTGCATTATGGCGCGGCACAATGCGGTATCTGCACCCCGGGCATGCTGATGGCGGCGGCAGCCCTGCTGCGCCATACCCCGCGCCCGGATGAGCAGGCAGTGCGCGATGCCCTGGGCGGGGTGCTGTGCCGCTGCACCGGTTACCGCAAGATTATCGATGCGGTCATCAATGCGCATCGTTTCAGCGACGGGGAGGCGGCGGAACCCGCAGAGAAGGCGGATGGCGTCGGCGCGCCCCTGGCGCGTATCGACGGTGTGCCCAAGGTGCTGGGTACGGAAGCATTCGGCGCCGATATTGGCGATGTCGGGGATTTGTGCATCCGCATCATCCGTTCCCCCTATGCCCGGGCCGGCTTCAGCTTCGGCGATCTGGACGGGTATTGTCAGGCAACCGGGGCGGAACTGGTGCTGACGGCGGCCGATATACCGGGACGTAACCTGTTCGGGGTCATTCCGCCTTTTGCCGATCAGCCGGTTTTTGCCGAGGGCGAAACCCGTTTCCGGGGCGAGGCCGTGGCGGCCATAATTGCCCCGGCCGCTGTGTTGGAAAAACTGGATCCGGATGATTTTCCCGTTTTCTGGCGGGAGTTGCCCGCCGTTTCCGCCCCCGAAGAGGCACTTGCAGGCAACGCGCCCCCGTTGCACCAGCAACGCCCGGACAATGTCATGGCCCGGGGCCGGGTTTGCCGCGGCGATGCCGATGCCGCGCTTGAGGCGGCCAGCCACGTGGTGGAGGGCAGTTTTTCCACCGGCTTCATCGAACATGCCTATATCGAACCCGAGGCGGGATACGCCATCCGCAAGGGTGATGTTCTGGAACTGCATGTCTGCACCCAGGCGCCTTACATGAATCGCGACGATCTCGCTGCCATTCTGGGCGTGGAGCCGCAGCAGGTGCGCGTCATCGCCACGGCTGTGGGCGGCGGTTTCGGTTCGAAGCTCGATCTGTCGGTTCATCCCTTTCTGGCCCTGGCGGCCTGGCGACTGAACCGTCCGGTGCGCATGGCCTATACACGGGGCGAATCCATGGCCTCGACCACCAAGCGCCATCCCTCGCGCATATCGCTGCGTATCGGCGCCGATGACAGCGGGCGCCTTACGGGCATGACTTTTGAAGGGATCTTCAATACCGGTGCCTATGCCTCCTGGGGGCCGACGGTGGCCAACCGGGTGCCGGTTCATGCCTCGGGTCCCTATCATGTCCCCGGATATCGCGCGGAAACGGTGGCCGTGCATACCAACAATCCCCCGGCCGGGGCGTTCCGCGGTTTCGGCGTGCCCCAATCGGCGATCGCGCAGGAATGCCTGTTCGATGAACTGGCCGACAAGGCCGGGATCGACCGGCTGGAATTCCGCATTCGCAACGCCCTTGACAATGGCGTGCCGACGGTGACCGGTCAGGTGTTCGGACAGGGCGTCGGTATCCGCCGTTGTCTGGAAGCCCTGCGTCCGTGCTGGCATCAGGCGCTGGAGGCTGCGGCTGAGGCCAATGCAAAGGCACAAGGCAGCATTCGCCGCGGTGTCGGCATTGCCGGATTGTGGTATGGCTGCGGCAATACCTCCCTGCCCAATCCCTCGACCATGCGGGTCG
>CAYXDL010000140.1:0-6575 GCA_964463775.1 uncultured Hyphomicrobiales bacterium | reverse complement strand
CGTCAGGCATGGCCGGGATGAGGGACAAATTGCCTTTCTGCCCAATTTTACCGATATGCGCGCGGTTCCGCCCGCTGATCGGGCGGCGCTGGAAACATCACCGGATGTGCCGGTTCTGCTGGCCGTGGGGCGGTTGCATGAGATCAAGGGTTTTGACCGCCTGATCGCCGCCCTGCCTTTGCTGCCGCAGGCCGTGCTGTGGCTGGCGGGCGAGGGGCCTGAAGAGGCGGCCCTGCGCCGTCAGACCGCGGCGCTGGGGGTGGGGGAACGGGTCCGTTTTCTCGGATGGCGGCAGGATGTGGCCGCCCTGATGGCGGCGGCCGATCTGCATGTCGTTACCTCGCGCCGCGAGACTCTGGGCAATACCATCCTCGAAGCCTGGGCCCAGCGCCGTGCGGTTGTCACCTGCCCGTCACCGGGGCCGGAATGGCTGATCGGTGAAAGTGGCGGGGGCCTGTTGTGCGGTGAGGAACCGCCATCTCTTGCCGCCGCCATCGGCGCCTTGCTCACCGATGCCGATCGTCGCCGGGCGATGGCTGATGCTGGCCATGACTATTTGCATCGCCATTTCGCCAGAGAGGTTGTGACCGGGGCCTATATCAGGGCTTTCCGCCTGATGGCGGCGCGCCGCCCCCTGCCGTTCAGCCCCTGAGCAGTCCGCGCCGGATCATTCCAGGGTCTCGCCGCAATGGGGGCAATGGGTCGTCCGTGGCGTGCCCAGCGGCAGGCGGGTGTGGCTGCGTTCGATTTCCTTCAATATGCGGTTGGCGTCATCGCGGCTCAGGCACAATTCGATGCGCAGTTCCTCCAATGCCTCCTTTTCTTCCGCACTCATCAAGGCATAAGGGCGTTTTTCGGCGGCGTGGCGAAAGTCCGCCCGCCGCTTGGTCAATTCCTCGCTGAAGCGGGAGGCGAGCATACCGGCGGGCAGGGCGACGAAACCGACACCGATGATGATGGTGATTCCGGCAACGATCTGGCCCATGGTGGTGACGGGGGTGACATCGCCATAGCCGACGGTGGCCAGGGTGACCAGTGCCCACCACATGGCGGCCGGGATGCTGGTAAACACTTCCGGCTGGGCATGGCGTTCCACCGTGTACATGGCGGCGGCGGAGAACAGCGAAAGAATGATCAGCAGAAACAGGGCGGCAGCGAAGGAACGCGCCTCGGCTTTCAGCACGTCCCCCAGCAATGTCAGAAAGGGCAGGGAGCGGGTCAGCTTCAGCAGGCGCAGCAGCCTCAGCAGCCACAGGGCAAGAAAGTTTTCGTCGACCGTGATGGCAAGGATCGGCGGAAGGATGGTTATGAGATCGACGATGGCAATCGGGCTCAGCGCATAGTGCAGGCGGATCCTGACGGGATCGTCCCCAAGCTGTCTGCGCAGGAGGGGATTGTCCACCGCAACCCATAGCCGGGCCACATATTCCAGGGTGAAGATCACCAGGCAGATGGCTTCCAGATAATAAAAGGCCGATTCCCGATGATGTTCGAGCCCGGGAATGGTTTCCAGGATCACGGCAAGAGAGCTGATCAGGATAACGATGATGATGGCACTGTTCAGGGCCCCGCCATGCAGCGGGTCAAGCAGGGCATAGAGGCGTTTTCGGATCGCCGTGGCGTTCATGGGTATCGTCTCTTCACTGGATCCGGCCCGCGGCCCGGATATCAAAGTTGGCATCGCCTTTGCAACTTATCGTTCTGACCGCGGGGCGTAAATGACCGATCGCTTCGCCAGCAGAGGTTCGGATGATGAGAATACCGGGAAAAAGCAAGAGAATACGGCGTTTTTTTGGTGAGATGTCCGCAGGTTTGTGCCCCGGCAAAACTTGCCTGCCGGTATGGATGACGGGCAGCGATTGCCGGGTTGAGGGAGGGATGCGCAAATGAGCCTCGGCCTTGTATTGTCGAATGCGATCAGCGGGCTGAATACGGCCCAGACATCGATGCGCGTCATCTCGGACAACATTGCCAATGTCAATACGCCGAATTTCGCCCGTGCCCAGGTGGATCAGGCTTCCCGCGCCCTGAACGGTGTCGGCGCCGGGGTGGAGGTGACGGAGATCCGGCGTATCGTCGATGACTTTCTCAACCGTGAATTCTCCCTTTCCACCGCTTCGGCGGCGCAGTACGAATCCCTGTCCAAACTGCATGACAATCTGCAGTCCCTGTTGGGTGATCCGGCCGACAACAATTCCCTTTCCGGCAAGATCGACACGGTCTTTCAGGGGCTGGCCGCGTTGCCGTCGGATCCCTCCTCCAGCGTGCTGCGTCAGACCGTGGTCGCTGATCTGGAAAGCATGGCGCGCGAGTTCACCCGCCTGGCCGACCAGATGCAGAAACTGCGGGCCGAGGCCGACCGGCAGATCGCGCTCGATGCCGCCGATGCCAATGATCTGATCGGGCGGATTTATGACCTGAACAATGTCATTGTTTCCCAGGCGGCCAATGGCACCGAAACCGCGGGGCTGGAGGAACAGCGCGATCAGGCCCTGCAGAAACTGTCGAAGCTGATCGATGTGCGTTCCTATTCCATCGGCAACGGGCGCATTGCCGTTGCCACCCTTTCAGGGGTGACGCTGGTCGATACGGTCAAGCGTGAGATTCAGTATGAATCCTCGGGCACTGTCTTTGCCGGAGCGCGCTTCAACCAGATCACCGTGCACGAGATCAACCCGGTTACAGGCGCGGTGTCGGCCACGGGGCAGGCGCTGGATCCGGCGATCCGCGGCGGTTCGATCCGCGGCTGGCTGGACATGCGCGATACGGAGCTGACATCGGCGACAAGGCAGATCGGCACTCTGGCCGCCTCGGTGATGGATGAACTGAACGCCATTCACAATCAGAATATTTCCGTGCCGCCACCGGCGAAACTGACCGGCAACAATACGGGGCTGGTCAGCACCGATCCGCATGGTTTTACCGGCAAGGCAACCTTCTATGCCTTCGATTCCAACAATGCGATCACCAATTCGGTGACGATCGATTTTGGCACGCTGACCACTTTGGGTGATGTCATCTCCGCCGTGAATACGGGGCTTGGCGGCGACGCTACCCTGGCGCTGAGCAATGGCGTCATGACCCTGACGGCGGGTGGCAGCGCCAGCGGTGTCGGCATCGCCCAGGATGCGACCAGCCCGTCATCGCGCGGCGGACGCGGGTTTTCGCATTTTTTCGGCATGAACGATCTGCTCTCGGCCAATGTGAAATCCTTTTATGATACGGGTGTCGCCGCCGGCGATGCGCATCGGTTCACCGGCACCGCAATGATCGAATTCCGCGGACCGAACAATGATGTTCTGGCCTCATCGACCCTCGATTTCTCGACACTGGGTTCCACTTTCAACGACATCCTGAACCAGCTGAACAGTGATTTCAGCGGTTATGCCACCTTCTCCCTGTCCTCAACGGGTGAGTTGGTCATGACCCCGGCCAGCGGTTATGAAACCTATAATCCGGTCGTGGTGACCGACAGCACCAATCGCGGCGGCACGGGCCTGCCCTTGGGGCAGTTTTTTGGCATCGGCACCCGCTATACGGAAGAGGCCGCCCGGGACATGGTGGTTCGTTCGGATATTGCCGCCGACGGCAACAAGCTGGCCCTGGCCCGTGTCGATACGGGCGGTCCGCCGGCGCTGACGCCGGCCGATGATCGCGGCGCGCGCGATTTTCAGGGGCTTGCAACCAAAAGCTTTCTGTTCGGTGCCGTGGGCGGGCTGCCGGCGGTGAACGCGACGCTGGCCGATTATTCGGCGCAGATTCTCGGCTATATCGGTGCGCGGGCGGCGCAGGTGGAAAGCATCCGCAACGACCGTGTGGCCCTGCGCGATGAAATCGGCTCCCGGCGGGAAGAGGTCTCCGGCGTCAATCTGGACGAGGAACTGGCGCTGATGATTCAGGTTCAGAACGCCTATAACGCCGCCGCGCGCATGGTGAGCACGGCACAGGAAATGTTCGACACCCTGATCAATGTGTGAAGGACGCGCATGAAGAAAACCATGAAAACGGGGCGTAATGTGACAGGCAGGAGCGGCAGATGACGTTCAGAATAGGCAGTTTCGCGCAAAGTCAGGCATTGCTTTCCGACACGCTGCGCAATCAGAGCAAGACCTTCGATACCCAGCGTCAGGTTTCCAGCGGCTACAAATCCGACGATTACAAGGGGCTGGGGCGGGAGGCGACGACGCTGCTTTCCGCCAAATCGACCCGCTCCAGGCTGGAAGCGCACAAGCAGAACAATACCCGGCTCGATCTGAAGCTGAATTTTTACGACACCACGATGCGGGAGCTGGAGGATTCGGCGCGCAGCCTGAAACAGAACGTGCTGACGGCGCTGTCCTCGACCAATGGCACGCTGATGATCGATCAGGTCAAGAACATACTGGACCGCACCATCGGCCTGCTGAACACCCAGCTTGACGGGAAATACATCTTTGCCGGGACCCGTACCGATACCAAACCGGTCAATATCACCGATGCCGCGGGGCTGCTTGCCTTGCCGGAGCCGCCCACGGGCGCCTTCGACAACAATCAGATCAAGCCCTCCACCCGTATCGATGACAATGTGGTCATGGAATACGGCATGCTGGCCGATGAGGTCGGGCAGGATTTTCTGCAGGCGATGCAGCGCATTCTGATGTTCGATTCCGGCACCCTGCCCGCGGGAGCCACCGCCTATGGCCCTGCCGGCAGCTTCGGCAATCCCCTGACGGAAAATCAGGTGGCGTTTCTGGAAAACGAGCTTTCGCGCATGCAGTCGGCGGCTGACGGCATCACCGCCCAGACGGCAGCCAACGGCATTCGTCAGAAACAGCTTGAGGACACGCAGATCCGCCAGGAGCGGGAGGTGACGTTTATCAAGGGCTTTGTCGGTGAGATCGAGGATGTCAATCTGGCCGAGGCGGTGACCCGTCTCAATCAGGATCAGGTGGCGCTGAATGCGTCCTTCAACGTGATTTCGAAGCTGAACAATTTCTCGTTGCTTAACTTCCTCTGATTTCACGCAGATGTTCATGGCGGCCATACAGGGCCGCCAGCAGGCTGATGCTGCCGAAGGCGGCGATCACCATCCCCAGCGGCAGGGCGCTGCCGTCATAAACCCATCCCGCCAGCAGGCCGCCAAACCCGGCGGTGGCGAATTGCATGCCACCGGCCAGTGCCGATGCCGTGCCCGCCCGTTCCGGAAAAGGATCGATTGCGGCGACCATCGCCTGGCCCATGCCGATGCCCGCCCCGAAGGCCGACAGCATCGCCCCGCCCAGAACCAGGATGACCGATCCCTCCGGCGATGTGCCTGTTGCCAGAATGATGCCGGCGGCGGCGGTGCAGCCGGCGCCAAGAATGATCATGGCATTGCCGCTCAGATGTGCGGCAATACGCCCGGCGGCAAAGGAGCCGCCGATATAGCCCAGAACCGTGAGGGTCAGCATCCAGCCGACGGCACTGGCGGGCAGGCCGGTCATGGCCGGCAGCAGCAGCCCCGCGGTGGCGACCCAGGCGAACAGGGCGCCATGGAAGCTGCACAGGCTGACGGCCGGGATGAGAAAGCGGCGATCGGCCAGAAGCTGCGGATAGGCGCGCAGGCGGAAGCCGGCCGTGCTGGCGGGACGGGTTTCATGGTATCGCAGAAAGACGAGGACGAGCAGCAGCAGCCCATAGGCGGCCAGAACCGCCAGGGTGGCCCGCCACGAAACCCAGGTGGTCAGATAGCCGCCGATCAATGGCGCGGCCATGGGTGAGATGCCGATCGCCATGCCGAACAGGGTAATGACATGCCGCGCTTCCTGAAGGGGGAAACAGTCGCGGATAATCGCCCGGGCGATGACTGTGGAAGCGGCACCGGTTATGCCCTGAACCAGGCGGTACAGGACCAGAGAGGAAATGTCCTGCGCGAAAACCGCGGCTACTGAGACCAGCACGAACAGGCCGAGACCCAGGAACAGGACCGGGCGGCGGCCCAGCCGGTCGGACAGGGGGCCGAAGAACAGTTGCCCGGCTGCCGCACCGCCGAGAAAGGCGGAAAGCGTATACTGAATTTCACCAGGGCTGACGGCGAATTCCCGGCGCATGATCGACAGCGCCGGCAGATAGATGTTATTGGCCAGCGGGTTGAGCGCGGCGAGCAGAATGACAAGAGCAATGGTGAATTGGCGGGACATGATCTCTCTTAGTCCTTCCGGGCGGCGATGGTCAATTTTTTCATACGGCAGGGGTGGTGATGAGCATCGCGCTCCTCCCCTGCGCGAATGACTTGCCGTCGCGGGGAAAGAACCTATATTCCGCCCAATGGTTGCGGGGCTGCCCCGCTGACGGACGGATGATCGCCATGAAGGTTTCAGCAAGAAATGAGACGCGCAATTCACTGGGCCTGCCCGGTGCCCCCGCCGATACGCGGGTGGTGGTGGCGATGTCCGGCGGCGTTGACAGTTCGGTAACCGCCGCCCTGCTGAAGGAACAGGGCTATGATGTCGTCGGCATCACCCTGCAGTTATACGATCATGGCGCTATTGTCGAACGCAAGGGGGCCTGTTGTGCCGGGCAGGACATTCATGATGCCCGCCGCGTGGCCGAGGAGA
>CAYXDL010000139.1:0-6578 GCA_964463775.1 uncultured Hyphomicrobiales bacterium | reverse complement strand
GGCCAATGCCTATGACGAGCATGTGCTGCGGGCGCTGGGGCTCAGGGCGGATGAAAAACTCGCCGGTTATGTCTATGTCGGCCCCCTTCGCGAGGATGCACGGATGATCATGCCCAAGCGCCCCGATCCCCGCGATCTGACAGCGGAATGGGAAGGCCCTTCCTGAGTTACCGGGCCGGGTTGTCCGGCCCCTCTTCCGCCGGGATCGGCTCCGCTTTTGCCTGGCGGCTGGGTGGCGGCACCGGCCGGTAATTGACGTCACCTCCCAGAAAACGGAAATGCACGCCGAGCCATTTGTACAGATCGTCATACAGCAGGTCGAATTCCCGGTCGCCGCGTACGGCATAGACAGTTGCATCCTCCTCGCCATCCGGCGTCGCGATGCGCTTGCGCACGATCGGGCGGATCGAGACGTTGATGATGGTGCCTTCCTGAGTATCGAGCAGGCGTGACTGCTTGGGCGTTTCCGGCCGCCAGTAGGTGGTCGGCAACAGATCGGGCGGGGCGGTGAAGCTGCCGCCGCTGCCTTCGACCTTCAGCCCCTTGTCCGTCAGCCGGGCCCTGAGCCATTTCTTGCTGCCGTTGTCATCGGCGCTGGCCTCCAGCGCCACCAGCCTGCCGTCGCGTACCGTTTCGCGGATTTTGTGGCTGTATTCGTACAGGGTGATGAAGCCGAGCTTCAGGGTCAGGGCGATATCCACCCGGGCGATCAGATCATCACCATCATGTTCGAAGGTGACATTGTGATGGCCAATGGGCGTATCGCCATAATAGACATCGAAAAGAAAGGGGGACGGCAGTGGTTCTCCTGCCCGCAGAGGGGCAGGAGAAATCAGGGCCGCGGTTAGGACGGCTGCAGATATTGCGGAGGATATTTTCATTCTGAACATTGGTTGTGCTCCACCATCGCGCTCAGACAAGGATAGCGTAATCCGGGAGATATTGGAAAAACATAGTTTTATTTGGTTTGAAAACATTTCAGCTATTATTAATTATCTTTTTCGCAAATAATTACTTGTTGTTTAAAATTTTATATAAAAAAATATAAATCGTGACTGTGATTATTAACAAGAGATTAAAAGTTTTTCCATAGAGTTCTTCCAGGTTTTATGGCCCCGCGGGTATGGGCAACAGATACCGGGATGACAGTCTCATGAAATGGGCGGCATTGGAAAAACTCAATCCATTCGGGATTTTCAGCACGGGTCGGGAAGGCACGGGCGATGGAACATCTTCCCTTCCCGGCATGGACGCCGCGGCGGGTTCGGATGAGGGCGAGAGCGGCCGGGACAGTGGCGATGACGGGTTTTTCCGGGCAGGTGACGGGGACGCGCGCGATGGCGGCGGTGAGGATGTTGCCGGCATATCCGGCGTTATGACGGATGATCCGGGTATGGAGGCCGCGCCATATCTTCCGCAAGGCGGTGACGGAGTCTATTCCCCGCAGGGCGATGAGGGAGCATCCGTGCAGAATGATTTTTCTGGTGAAAGCATCGGAATGGGCGATTCCTCCTTCAGTCGTCCGTTCGGTGACGGGGTTGCGGATGGTGCCGGCCGTTTCGATGCGCCACGCGCCTTTGGTCGTGGCGGTTTCATCGACGATGATGTTTTCGGCCTGCGGCCCGCACCGTTCAGAACGGGGGATGGAGGTAATGACGGCGATTTTTCCGCCGGCCCGTTCGGTGAGGCTCTGATCGCCCGCGAGGGGCAGGGTGCGGATGAAGGCGTTTTTGGTGCGGATACGGCATTCGAGCCGCTGGCACGCCTGCTGCGTGAGCTGGCTGAGGATGAGCGCCGGGGCGATGCAAGGGGGCGGAATGCCGGGGAGCGCCGGGAGGGCGTGCGGAAGAATGAAGACGATGATGTTTCTTCCGGTGCTCCGCAGGATGATGACCGCCAGAGCCAGGATGACGATGACAATACCGGTGACGGCGGCGGCAGCACAGGCGATGACGATTCCTCGTCCGCGCATATTCTGAGCGGCGGTGATGGTAATGATACCCTCACCGGCGGCAGCGGCGATGACCGCATCGAAGGCGGCGACGGTGATGATGATCTCAGCGGCGGTGCCGGCAATGATCTGCTGCTGGGCGGGGACGGGGCCGATATCCTCCGTGGCGGTGCCGGTGACGATATTCTGCGTGGCGGCGATGGCGGTGACCGCTATGTGATCGATGCCGCCATGCTTTCCGGCGATAACCGCATCGAGGATGGGGATGGCACGGATGTGCTGGTTTTCGATGGCATCGATCCGTTTGAGGCGGTAAGCCAGGTGCGCCGGGACGGCGATGATCTGATCCTCGATTTCGATGCCGGCGGCAGCCTGCGCATCGCCGGGCAGTTCGCTGAGGGAGGTGTGGAGCGGCTGAATTACGGCGCCGTCGATCTTCCCCTGCCGGATGATTTCACCAGTGCGGGCAGCCTTTCCGCCTTTCTCAGCTTTGGTGACGGGACGCCGGTCACGGCTGGTTCGGGGATGGGGGATACCATCCTCGGCACCGATGAGGGCGAGGTTCTGATCGGTCTTGGCGGTGATGACGATCTCGATGGCGGCCGCGGTGATGATATCCTCTATGGCGGTGATGGTGATGACACCCTTTACGGTGGCATCGCCGGCGGCGCCGATACCCTGTATGGCGAAGGCGGCGATGATACCTTGCGCGGCGGTGCCGGGGACGATGCGCTCCATGGCGGCGAGGGGGATGACAATCTCGACGGAAATACCGGCGATGATACGCTTTATGGCGATGCCGGAGATGACACCCTCGACGGCAATATCGGCGATGATACGCTTTATGGTGGCGACGGCGCCGATACCCTGACCGGCAAGTTCGGCGATGATGTCCTCTATGGCGGTGAAGGCGATGACACGCTCGATGGTGCCGCCGATGACGATGTGCTTCATGGTGGTGGCGGCGCCGATACCCTGAGCGGCGGTGATGACGATGACACTTTGTATGGCGATGCGGGGGATGACACCCTGGATGGCGGTGATGGCGCCGATACGCTGAACGGCGGGGCGGGTGATGACCGGATCAGCGGCGGCTCGGGCGATGACCTGTTTATTGTCGGCGGTGATGCCCTGAGCGATGAGGATGTGATCGACGATGTTTCCGGGGTCGAGACACTGCGCTTCATCGGGTTCGATCCCTTCAGCGAAATCACCATGGTAACGCGCAGCGGTGATGATCTCGTCTTCTCCTATGATGCTGGCGGCAGTCTGACAATCCAGAACTTCTTTGCCGGTGGCGTGATCGAGAACATCGATTATGACGGCACCCAATATGCCCTGGATACGGGTTTTTCCGGCACGGCCGCTTTCAGCGATTTCATCAATGGCGGTTCCGTCAATCAGACGATCACCGGAACAGGCGGGGACGATACCCTTGACGGCGATGGCGGTAATGACACCATCGACGGCCTTGATGGCAATGACACCATCGATGGCAGGGACGGGCTCGATGTCATCGACGGCGGAGACGGTGATGACACGCTTTCCGGCGGTGCGGGTAATGACACCATCGATGGCGGCAGGGGGAATGACACCCTTGCCGGTGGCGATGGCGACGATGTGCTTGAAGGCGGCGACGGCACCGACAGTCTCAGCGGCGGTGCCGGCGATGACGAAATGCGCGGCGGCGATGACGCCGATACCCTGTATGGCGAGGCGGGGGCCGACACCCTTTACGGCGATGGCGGCGATGATCGCCTCTATGGCGGTGAGGGTGACGACACGCTGCGCGGCGGGCTGGATGACGATGTGCTCGAAGGCGGGGTCGGGAACGATACCCTGCGCGGCGACGGGGGTGATGACATCCTGCGCGGCGGGGAGGGCGATGACAACATCAACGCCGGCAGCGGGGATGACACCCTTTATGGCGGTGCGGGCGATGACACCCTCTCGGGACTGTCCGGCGATGATGTGCTTTATGGCGGTGATGGTGCCGACAGTCTTTCCGGCTCCATTGGCACCGATACGCTGTATGGCGAGGCCGGAGATGACAGCCTGTCCGGTTCATCGGGCAATGACAGCCTCTATGGCGGTGACGGCGCCGATGATCTGAATGGTGGCCGCGATAATGATCTGCTCGAAGGCGGTCTGGGTGATGATGTGCTGGACGGCAGCCGGGGCAATGATGTGCTGCGCGGCGGTGGCGGAAACGACCGCCTTGATGGCGGCGATGACGATGATACGCTCACCGGTGGCGATGGCGACGATACCTTCGTGATGCGCCGCGGCGGCGGTCATGACACCATCACCGATTTCGCCATATCCGTCGGGGTCGCGGCCGAGGTGATCGATCTGAGCGATTTCAGCCTTGGCGGGTTTTCCGATCTTAACCTTTCGGTCAATGGTAGCGGCGATACTGTCATTGATCTGGGTGACGGGGACAGCCTGACCCTGACGGGCGTCTCGATGACGGATCTGGAAGGCAATGACTTCATTTTCTGAAGGCTCGCCCGGCAGCCGGGCCGGCATGCGGAGGAAACGGCGTGCTGAGCAGGCAGGGCGCGCGAAAGGATCGGAACGATGAGCACTGACGGCGGAACACAACAGCAATTGACTGCGGCGGCGATGCGCCATGTCCTGCTGCCGGTAATGGCATTTTCCCTGGCGATCAATCTGCTGGCGCTGGCGGTGCCGCTGTTCTCCATCCAATTGTTCAACCGGGTGCTGAGCAGCCAGAGCACCGCGACCCTGGTGGTGCTGATGGCAGGGGTTTTCATGGCTCTTGGCTTCGTGGCCGTACTGGAGGTGGTGCGCTCACGCATGTTTGTGCGTTTTTCCGCCTGGCTCGACGATGCGCTCTCACCCGTATTGTTCCGTGCCAGCCTGCGTGACGGGCAGATGGGCGGTGTTTCCCCCATGGCCGATCTCAACCGGCTGAAATCCACCCTTTCCGGACCGGCGGTGATGGCCTTGCTCGATGCTCCCTGGGCGCCGGTCTTTCTGGTGCTGGTTTTTCTGCTGCATCCGCTGCTTGGCTGGATCGCCCTTTCCGGCGGTGCGGTTCTCTTCACCCTCGCTATGCTCAATGAGTGGCTGACGCGCCGACCCCTGGCCCGTTCGGCACATGGCAATGCCACGGCCATGGCGGCGCATGATCTGATCTGCCGTCAGGCGACGGCAGCAAGGGCCATGGCGATGGAGGGGGCGTTGTTCTCCTGGTGGCACCGTCACCGTCGTGGTGTGCTGGATCATCAGGCCCGGGCCAGCGATCGTGCCGGTCTGATTGTTGCGCTCGCCCGTTTCGTGCGTATGGGGCTGCAGGTTGTGGTTATGGGCAGCGCCGCCTATCTGGTCATCAACGGCGAACTGACCATTGGTGCCATGGTCGCGGCATCGATCATGGTCGCCCGGGCCCTGTCGCCCGTCGAAGCGGCGATCGGCGGCTGGCGTCAATGGGTGGCCGCGCGTGAGGCATGGGGCCGGATCCGTGCCATTCTTGCCGCCGAAGAAGAGCGCGATGCCCTTGACCTGCCCGCGCCCAAAGGGGCGGTCCGGGTCGAAAATGTTGTTATTGCACCGAATCCCGATCGTGACCCTGTGCTTTCGGAGGTGAGCTTCACCGTGGCGCCGGGCGAGATTCTCGCCATCAGCGGCATTTCCGGTGCGGGAAAATCATCACTGGCGCGGGTGCTGGTCGGCGCCGCCCGTCCGCAGGGGGGGCATGTACGCCTCGACGGTGCCGATATCTATGACTGGCAGCGCCAGGGGCTTGGCCGCCACATCGGTTATGTGCCGCAGAGTGTGGAACTGTTTCCCGGGCGTATCAGTGAGAACATCGCCCGCTTTCAGCCCGATGTCCGGGACGAGGATATCGTGGCCGCCGCCAGGGCCGCCGGCGTGCACGAGGCCATTCTGGCCCTGGAAAATGGCTATGAAACCCTTGTCGGCGGTCATGAGGAACGCCTGTCCGCCGGTTTCCGTCAGCGCCTGATGCTGGCCCGGGCGCTTTATGGCAATCCCCATTTTCTGGTGCTGGACGAACCTTATTCCAATCTCGATCAGGCCGGCCTGAAGGCTCTGACGGCGGTTCTGGAGGCGCTGAAGGCCCGTGGCGCCGCCGTGGTGCTGATTGCGCACCGGCCCAGCCTGCTGGCGCGGGCCGATCATGTGTTGTTGCTGGAAAAAGGGCGCGGGCGTCTGGTGGAACGCAGACGCCGGGCCGAACTGCGCCTGCTGGACGGGAAGGCGGATGCTGCGGCGGAGGAACCCGTGCGCCGCCGTGCTGCCCCGGCCCGGGCCAAGAAAGGATGAGAGGTCGGTCATGAATATCGGATCCTGGTTCAGGAAGAACAATGCGGATTTCAGACCCGCGGGCCTGCTGACCTATCACGGTGGTCCGGAGGGGCAGGGCGCTCATCCGCCCCTTCATGCGCGGGTGGGGCGCTGGCGGCGCATTGGCTGGGTGGTGTTGTTCGGCTTTATCGGCAGCTCCGTGGCCTGGGCGGCAACGGCACGGCTGGACGGGGCCGCCATCGCCCGTGGTGAGGTGACGGTGGAAAGCAACCGCAAGGCGGTCCAGCACCTTGAAGGCGGTATCGTGAAGGCCACTCTGGTCAGGGAAGGGCAG
>CAYXDL010000138.1:0-6604 GCA_964463775.1 uncultured Hyphomicrobiales bacterium | reverse complement strand
CCAGCCAGCCGGCGCGGCCGCTTTCCTGCAGGCGGCGGGCGAGGTTTTCGTAAATGACGCGCAGATGGGTGACATCGCCGATGGCATAGGTGAGCTGGCGCTCGCTCAGCGGCCGGCGTGACCAGTCGGTAAAGCGCGATGACTTGTCGATCTGGGCCTTGACGATGCGGTTGACGAGGGTTTCATATCCGACGGATTCGCCATAGCCGCAGACCATGGCGGCAATCTGCGTATCAAAGACGGGGTGGGGTACCTCACCCATGAGATTGGCGAAGATCTCCAGATCCTGGCGGGCGGCATGAAATACCTTCAGGGTCGTTTCATCGCGCAGCAATGCCAGCAGGGGGTCGAGCGACAGGCCTTCGGCGAGCGGATCGATGATCGCCGCCTCATCCGCGCTGGCCACCTGGATCAGGCACAGTTTCGGCCAGTAGGTGCTCTCGCGCATGAATTCGGTGTCAATGGTGATGTAATCGTGTTCGCCGAGCCGGGTACACAGGGCGGCGAGGTCATCGGTGGTGGTGATCATGTTCAGCATGATCCGCTTATACGCAATCACCGCGGCAGATGCCAGAATTAAGGCAGGCCGCCGCCCAAACCGTGCCGAGGGGCCATTGCCCCTTGACAAGACAGGCATTTCGGTGCGAGTTGGCGCGGTTCCGGCGTAAGCCGGGCCACAACCAGAATGTCGAGGCTTAAGAGAATGCACGAATACCGCACCCATACCTGCGGCGAGCTCAGGTCAGAGCATGTCGGCGAAACCGTCCGTCTTTCCGGATGGGTTCACCGCAAACGCGATCATGGCAATCTGCTGTTCATCGATCTGCGCGATCATTACGGTCTGACCCAGTGCGTGATCGAGAACGATTCCGACATTTTTCATCTGGCCGAGGGGGCGCGCACCGAAAGCGTGCTGCGCATCACGGGCGAGGTGGTGGCCCGCTCCGAGGATACGGTCAACCCCTCTCTCGATACCGGCATGGTCGAGGTGCGCATCAAGGATATCGACGTGCTTTCGGCGGCCAATGAGCTGCCGATGCCGGTATTCGGCGATGTCAATTATCCTGAGGATATCCGCCTGCGTTACCGTTATCTCGATCTGCGCCGGGAAAAGCTGCACCGCAATATCATGCTGCGTTCCAGGGTGATCGCCTCGATCCGCAGGCGCATGCAGGAACAGGGGTTCACCGAATTCCAGACACCGATCCTGACGGCCTCATCGCCGGAAGGGGCGCGGGATTTTCTGGTGCCAAGCCGCCTGCATCCGGGAAAATTCTATGCCCTGCCGCAGGCGCCGCAGCAGTTCAAGCAGCTGATCATGGTGGCCGGGTTCGATCGTTATTTCCAGATCGCCCCCTGCTTCCGGGATGAGGATGCCCGCGCCGACCGCAGCCCCGGCGAATTCTATCAGCTGGACATGGAGATGTCCTTCGTCACTCAGGAGGATGTCTTTGCCGCCATCGAGCCGGTGCTGGAAGGCATCTTCCGCGAATTCGGCGACAAGGAGGTCACCCCGGCGCCGTTTCCGCGCATTCCGTTCCGCGAGGCGATGCTGAAATACGGCACCGACAAGCCCGATCTGCGCATTCCGATCGAAAGCGCCGATGTGACGGAAGCCTTTGCCGGTGGCGGATTCGGCCTGTTCTCGCGCGCCATTGAAGGGGGCAGCGTCGTCCGTGCCATTCCCGCCCCCGGTGCCGGAAGCCGCCCGCGTTCCTTTTTCGACAAGATGAACGACTGGGCGCGCAGCACTGGTGCCGCGGGCCTTGGCTACATCATCTTCGATCAGGACGGGGTGGCGAAAGGGCCGATTGCCAAGAACCTTGAGGATGACCGCATCGCCGCCCTGTGCAAAGCCGCCGGCATTGGTGCCGGGGACGGCGTGTTCTTTGCCTGCGGCAAGGAAAAGGACGCTGCCGAACTGGCCGGTGCTGCCCGGGTCCGCATCGGCGAGGAGCTGGGCCTGCGCGAGGAGGGCGTGTTCAAATTCTGCTGGATCGTCGATTTTCCGCTTTATGAATTTAATGAGGAAGAGCAGAAGATCGATTTCAGCCACAATCCCTTCTCCATGCCCCAGGGCGGTATGGAGGCGCTGGAGAATCAGGATCCCCTCGATATTCTCGGCTACCAGTACGATATCGTCTGCAATGGGGTGGAATTGTCTTCGGGCGCGATTCGGAACCATCGTCCCGACATCATGCTGAAAGCCTTTGAAATCGCCGGCTATGACAAGGATGTGGTTGAGGAGAAATTCTCAGGCATGCTCAACGCCTTCCGCTACGGGGCTCCGCCCCATGGCGGGCTGGCGCCGGGGATCGACCGTATCGTCATGCTGCTGGCGGATGAACCCAATATCCGTGAGGTGACCTTGTTCCCGATGAACCAGCAGGCGCAGGATCTGATGATGGGCGCCCCGGCCGAGGCATCACCCCGTCAGCTGCGTGAATTGAATTTGCGCCTGATGCTGCCGGAGGCTGTTAAACCGGAATAGGAATTCATATATAATACTTTCCAACTATATGAAATGCCTGCGATTATTGACTGATCGCAGGCATTTCTGCATTTCGGTGCAACTTTTTTTTAACAGCTTGGTGGCAATCATGGGTTGACCGCAAGGGGGCCTCATGAGTAACGCCAAAAACAATTCTGATACATTGCGCCGGGACAGGGACCGTTTTCTCGCCTTTTCCTTTGCTGCCGCCGATACGCTGCTTGAAATAGACCGCGATTGGACGATCACTTTTGCCGTTGGTGCGGTGCAGTCCTTTTTCGGCTGTCATGACATGGATGCTCTCGGAAAGAATTTTCTTGATTTCCTGAAAGAGGGCGACCGCATTCTCGTGCGTTCGCGGATCAGCCGTCTGAAGGACGGTGTGCGTCTGGAGCCGATTTTCATTCATCTGAACCATTACGATCATGGTGCCCTGCTGATGAGCGGCTGCCGTTTGCCGCATATGGGGGACAAGCTCTTCATCGCCATCAGCAAGACAGGCGATGTCACCCATGAAAAAAGCGGGAAATCCCGGCATGGTGGCGATGAACTTCAGGACGAGCAGGAATTTATAACCTCATCCATCGAAGCCCTGCAGCAGGCCCGGGCCGCCGGTGAGGCTGTGGACATGACCTTCTTCGATCTCGGCCGGATGGATGAGCTGGCAGAGCGCGCCGGGCGGGAGCGGATCGAGACCTTTCAGAAAGGGCTGGCGGCCTTCCTCAGTGCCCAATCCATCGGCGGCGGCACCGCCGGGCGGATCGCCGAGGGCCGGTATGGTTTTGTGCATATGGCGGGTGTGGATATTTCGACCATTCACGAGGATATCGACAATCTCGCCCGCGAGATCGATCCCGAAGGAACCGGTGTGGAGGTCCGGGAAGCAACCATCGATCTGAACAGCGATGAGATCAGCGATGCGGATCTGGAACGTGCCATCGCCTTCACCATTCACCAATTCGCTGAAAAAGGCGCGGCCGGGATCGGCCTGCACAGCATAGAAGACGGGCTGAACAGCCTGATGAATGAAACGCTGGAACGTGTTTCCGCACTGAAAAAGCTGGTATCGGGGCGCAATTTCGGCATCGTTTTTCAGCCGATCGTCGATATGAGCGATTTTTCCGTTCATCATTACGAGGTGCTCAGCCGTTTTGCGCCGGGGCAGTCTCCGGCGGAGACCATTGCCTTTGCCGAGGAGGTCGGCCTGATAGCCGATTTCGACATCGCCGTGTGCGAGCAGGCGATACAACGTCTGAGATCCTTCAGACAGCCGGATATTCATCTTGCTGTTAATCTTTCCGGCGCATCCCTGGAAAGTGATCTGTTCGTGCGCGAACTGCTGACGACACTGAATCAGTTGGGCTCTCAGCGTTCCTCGATCATTCTGGAGATCACGGAAACCGCGGAAATCACCGACCTTGACCGGGCGGAGCGGATCATCCAGACCCTGCGTAATAACGGCCACCCGGTTTGCCTGGACGATTTTGGCGCCGGGGCGGCATCCTTTCAGTATTTTCAGGCTCTGACGGTCGATTTCGTGAAAATCGACGGGGCCTATGTCCGGCGCGTGCTGGAAAACCGGCGCGATGCGGCCATTCTGCGCGCCATCGCCGGGCTGTGCCGCAATCTGGGAATCAGGACAGTGGCGGAAATGATCGAAACCTCCCGCCAGGCCAAACTGCTGAAAGGTTTTGGCATCGATCTGGGGCAGGGATGGCTGTTCGGCCGTCCGGAAAACGAGCCGCTCGCCCTGTCACCCACCGGCTATGCTGCCCAGCAGGCGGGATAGGCCAGCGGTCCGAAATCCGGGATCTGATGCGGGTTTGTGATCCGACGAGGTTTTGTGATCCGGCGCGGTTCGCCTGAAAAGGGGATGCGGCGGTATTGACGCCAATAGCCGCATCCCTGAGTTTCAGGGAGGTCACCACTTGCGCAATGCCCGTGCCGCCATGGATCGCCGGCGCACAGGATGCGCCCCCGGCGGCCAACAGGGAAGACGCCGGGGTTACGCTACGGGCGGGATACGCTACGAAACCGGATTCCTGCTGTGGCGGAATGCGCAGTCAGGAACAGCCGCTGGTGCCGCCGCAGGTATCGCATTTCAGACAGGTGCCGTTGCGCACCATGGTGAAATTGCCGCATTCCGCGCAGGGGTCGCCCTCATACCCCTTCATGCGGGCTTCGGTGATGCGGCTCATGCGCTCCGATGCGCTGCTGCTGCCGCCCGGGCCTGAAGCGGTGGGGGCAGATGATGCCGCGCCGGCCTGTTGCGCGGCCTGTACGGTTTCAATGGCCGTGGCCGTGCCGGAAGAGCCAAGCACATAAAGATTGGACCGCATATAACCGGTGGAGGCCAACCCGATCACCGACTGTATCGCCTGCTGACGCTCTTCCTTGTCCTTGACGGGCAGCTCACCCTGATTTTGCCCCTGTCCCATGGCATCGAAGCGCAGATCGGCCGGCTCGGCATGGGACAGATCAGTACGGCCGAGATAGCTGACCGCCAGTTCGCGGAAGACGTAATCGATGATCGATGTCGCCATCTTGATCGCGTCATTGCCCTCGACCATGCCGGAGGGTTCGAAACGGGTGAAGGTGAAGGCTTCGACATATTCTTCCAGCGGCACCCCATATTGCAGCCCGATGGAAATGGCGATGGCGAAGTTATTCATCAGGCTGCGGAAGGCAGCGCCTTCCTTGTGCATGTCGATGAAGATTTCACCAAGGGTACCGTCATCATATTCGCCGGTGCGCAGATAGACCTTGTGCCCGCCAACCGATGCCTTCTGCGTGTATCCCTTGCGCCGTTGCGGCAGTTTGCGCCTTTCGGCGGCGACAATGCGTTCGACAATACGCTCGGCCACCAGGGTCGGCTGCTGGGCGGTGGGTTTTTCGGCAACTTCCTCGGCCAGGCTGCCGTCATCATCGCCAAGGGCAATGGCATTCAGCGGCTGTGAGAGCTTGGAGCCGTCCCGGTACAGGGCGTTGGCCTTCAGCCCCAGTTTCCACGACAGCATATAGGCGCGCTCGCAATCGGCGATGGTGGCCTTGTTTGGCATGTTGATGGTTTTGGAGATGGCGCCCGAAATGAAGGGCTGAGCCGCGGCCATCATGCGGATATGCGCCTCTGCCGACAGATAACGGGTGCCGATACGCCCGCAGGGGGTGGCGCAATCGAAGACCGGCAGATGCTCCGCCTTCAGATGCGGTGCGCCTTCAAGGGTCATGGCGCCGCAGACATGAATATTGGCCCGCTCGATATCCTCTTCACTGAAGCCCAGGGCCTCAAGCATGTTGAAGGTGAAATCGTCGAGCTGCTCAGGGCTGAAGCCGAGAACATGTTCGCAGAATTCCGAACCCAGGATGAATTTGTTGAAGACGAACTTGATGTCGAAAGCGCCTTCCAGCGCATTTTCCACCGCATCGATCGCCGCCTGCGTGAATCCTTTGGCGCGCAGGCTGTCATGGTTGATCGCCGGGGCGTTCTCCAGACTGCCATGGCCGACGGCATAGGCGATGATGTCCCCGATCTGGGCTTCGGTATAGCCCAGCTTGCGCAGGGCCCGCGGCACCATGCGGTTGATGATCTTGAAATAACCGCCGCCGGCCAGTTTCTTGAATTTCACCAGGGCGAAATCAGGTTCGATCCCCGTGGTGTCGCAGTCCATAACCAGGCCGATGGTGCCGGTGGGGGCGATAACCGTGGTCTGGGCGTTGCGGAAGCCGTTCCTTTCTCCCAGCGCCAGTGCTTCATGCCAGCTTTCCTGCGCGGCGGCCGCCACGGCGGCATCGGGGCATTCTTCCGCTTTCAGCGGTACGGGCGCAATGTGCAGCCCCTCATAGCCATCCGCCTTGCCTTCGGCAGCGCGCGTGTGATTGCGGATGACCCGCAGCATGGCATCCTTGTTATTCTCATAGGCCGGGAAGGGGCCGAGCTCTCCGGCCATCTCGGCCGAAGTGGCATAGGCGCGTGCGGCCATCAGTGCGGTGATGGCGGCGCACATGGCACGTCCCTTTTCCGAATCATACGGCAGACCCATCGCCATCAGCAGGCCGCCGATATTGGCGTATCCCAGGCCCAGGGTGCGGTAACGGTAGGAACGTTCGGCGATT
>CAYXDL010000137.1:0-6622 GCA_964463775.1 uncultured Hyphomicrobiales bacterium | reverse complement strand
GAGGCCTTGGCCAGTGCCGCCTGAATGGCCTGGCGGTCCGGTGTCTCGCCATCGGCGCCGGGAATCTCCACCTCGTTCAGGCCGGTCAGCCCGGTTTCCAGGGAGCGCAGCGCCTTCTGCAGGCTTTCGGCGAAGTTGCGGCCAATCGCCATGGCCTCACCAACCGATTTCATCGCCGTTGACAGAACGGGCTCGGCGCCGGGAAATTTCTCGAAGGTGAAGCGGGGGATCTTGGTGACCACATAATCGATGGTCGGTTCGAAGGAGGCCGGGGTCACCCTGGTGATGTCGTTCTGCAGCTCATCCAGCGTGTAGCCGACGGCCAGCTTGGCCGCGACCTTGGCAATGGGAAACCCCGTCGCCTTGGAGGCCAGGGCCGAGGAACGGGAAACGCGGGGATTCATCTCGATGATGATCATCCGCCCGTCCTCGGGATTGATGGCCCACTGCACATTCGATCCGCCCGTATCGACGCCGATTTCCCGCAGTACGGCGATGGAACCGTCGCGCATGCGCTGATATTCCTTGTCGGTCAGCGTCAGCGCCGGGGCGACGGTGATGCTGTCGCCCGTATGCACGCCCATCGGATCGACATTTTCGATGGAGCAGATGATGATGCAGTTATCCGCGTGATCGCGGACGACCTCCATCTCGAATTCCTTCCAGCCGATGATCGATTCCTCGATCAGTACCTCGGACACCGGCGAGGCATCGAGCCCGCTGGTGACAATGGCCTCGAATTCCTCACGGTTATACGCCACACCGCCGCCGGTGCCGCCCATGGTGAATGACGGACGGATGATCGCCGGCAGCCCGACCTTTTCCAGGGCGGCGCGTGCTTCATCAAGACTGTGGACAACGGCGCTTTCGGGCATGTCCAGCCCGATGCGGTTCATCGCCTGGCGGAACAGATCCCGATCCTCGGCTTTGGCGATGGCCTCTCGGCTGGCGCCGATCAGCTCCACCCCGTATTTTTCCAGCGTGCCGTTCTCGGCCAGGGCCATGGCGGTGTTCAGCGCTGTCTGCCCCCCCATGGTTGCCAGCAGGGCATCGGGGCGTTCGGCATCGATGATCCTGGCAACCATTTCCGGGGTGATCGGCTCGATATAGGTCGCGTCGGCCATGTCCGGATCGGTCATGATTGTGGCCGGGTTGGAGTTGACCAGGATGATCCGGTAGCCTTCCTCGCGCAGGGCTTTTACCGCCTGAGTGCCCGAATAGTCGAACTCGCAGGCCTGGCCGATGATGATCGGTCCGGCGCCGATGATCAGGATGCTTTCAATGTCAGTGCGCTTGGGCATGGCTATCCATCAGTTCGCAGAAGCGGTTGAAAAGGTAGTGGCTGTCATGGGGGCCGGGCGAGGCTTCCGGATGGTACTGCACGGCGAAGACCGGCTTGTCCGTTGCCCGGAACCCTTCGAGCGATCCGTCGAACAGCGAGATGTGCGTCGCCTCGCAGTTTTCGGGCAGGCTGTCGGCCAGTACCGCGAAACCATGGTTCTGACTGGTGATTTCCACCTTGCCGGTGCTCAGATCCTTGACCGGCTGGTTGGCGCCGCGATGACCACGATGCATTTTCTCCGTCCGCGCGCCGAAGGCCAGCGCCAGCAGCTGATGACCGAGGCAGATGCCGAAAATCGGCACGCCGCTGGCGATCAGTTCGCGCAGGATCGGCAGGGCATATTCCCCGGTGGCCGCCGGATCGCCCGGACCATTGGAGAGGAAGATGCCGTCGGGTTTCATGGCCAGAATGTCCCCCGCGGGCATGGTGGCCGGAACCACGCTTACCCGGCAGCCGCTGGCGGCAAGGTTGCGCAGGATGTTCCATTTGGCGCCGTAATCGATGGCCACGACGTGACGGCGCGGCGATTTCATATGCCCGTAACCATTCCTTATGTCCCAGACCGTCTGATCCCATTCATAAGGCTGTTCGCAGGTTACTTCCCGGGCCAGATCCATGCCGGCCAGACCGGGCCATGCCCGGGCCTGTTCGAGGGCGGCGGCGATATCGGCCTTGCCATGGATGATGACCCCGTTGGGGGCTCCATTGTCGCGGATGTGACGGGTCAGGCGGCGGGTGTCGATACCGCAGATGCCGATCAGGCCCTGTTCGCGAAGCCAGATATCCAGATGTTCCCGGGCCCGCCAGTTGGCCGGTTCGCTGATCGGCCCCGCCAGCACCACGCCGCGTGCGGCGGGGCGGCGGCTTTCCATATCCTCCTCATTGGTGCCGACATTGCCGACATGGGGAAAGGTGAAGGTGATGATCTGCCCGGCAAAGGAGGGGTCGGTCAGGGTTTCCTGATATCCGGTCATGCCGGTGGTGAAACAGACTTCGCCGACGGCCTGGCCGCGGGCACCGATGCCCTGACCGTGAAAAACGGTACCGTCGCCAAGAACGAGCACCGCGGCGCTCTCGTCCGGGGCAGCGGTGGTGGAATCGATGGTTTCGGACATGGGATTGAACTCCTCAGGGGCGGGCCGATTATGGCCTGAGCCCCGGATTCAAGGCAAATTGCAGCGGAACATAAGCAATAGGGGATGCGGCGTCAAGGACTCTGTTAAAAGAGAAAATATAGTAAAATCAATAAGTTAGCAAAAAGAACACGCTTGCCTATCGGCGGGGTTTTGTTTAAGCTTAGCGTTCTTTTCAATATTGATGGGTCTTTCCAGATGTTGCATGAGCGCTTGAGCCAGGCTTTGAAGGAAGCCATGCGCAACAAGGATCAGTGCCGCGTATCGACGATCCGCCTGATTCTGGCGGCGATCAAGGACCGTGAAATCGCCAAGCGCGGCGATGGCGGCGACAGCGGGCTGGACGAGGAGGAGATCCTCCAGCTTCTCTCCAAGATGGTGCGTCAGCGCCAGGATTCGAAACTGCAGTACGAGCAGGCCGGGCGGATCGACCTGGCCGAACGCGAGCAGCAGGAAATCGACGTCATTTCCGAATTTCTGCCCCGGCAGATGGATGATGCGGAAATAGAGGCGGCGGTATCGGCGGTGATCGGGGAGCTCGGGGCAACCGGCCTGAAGGATATGGGCCGGGTCATGGGCACGCTGAAGGCGCGCCATCCGGGGGAAATGGATTTCGCCAAGGCCGGCAAGCTGGTCAAGGCGGCCTTGTCCTGATGTTGCACCATGCCCGTTCCTCATCACGGAAGAACGGTGGTGCCTGTTTTCAGGAATGTTCCCGTGCGCCGGGGCGCCGCCCTGCGGGTGGCGGCTTCCTGTCCGGCAGCGGTTGATTTGGTGAGGCCAGATGGCGATACCCTCTTCCTTTCTGGAAGAAGTGAAGAACCGCATTGTGCTTTCGGATGTGGTCGGCCGTGTCGTGCGGCTGACCCGGCGGGGGCATGAGCACACGGGGCTGTGTCCCTTTCATAACGAGAAGACGCCCTCCTTCACCGTCAACGATGTCAAGGCCTTCTATCACTGTTTCGGCTGCGGCGCCCATGGCAATGTATTCGATTTCCTGATCGAGAATGAGGGGCTGAGCTTCCCCGAGGCCGTGGAACGGGCCGCCGCCATGGTGGGGATGGAGGTGCCGAAATCCTCGCCCGGGCAGATCGCCCGCGAACAGGCCGGACGCAGCCTGATCGAGATTATGGAAACCGCCGCCGCCTGGTTTTCGGCCCAGCTCGATAGTGCCGCCGGGCGCGAGGCCCGCGCCTATCTCGATCGCCGCGGGCTGGGGGCGGATACGATCGGCGAATTCCGCCTCGGCTATGCGCCCAACGGCCGCGATCATCTGAAGGAGGCCATGATCGCCCGGGGTGTGGCGGAAGAAAAGCTGGTCGAGGCCGGGCTGCTGGTCCGCCCTGATGACGGTTCCCCCAGCTATGACCGTTTCCGCCACCGGCTGATGTTTCCGATCGCCGACGGACGTGGCCGCGTCATCGCCTTTGGCGGCCGCGCCCTGGGTGAGGCGCGGGCCAAATATCTCAACTCCCCGGAAACACCGCTGTTTCATAAGGGGCGTACCCTCTACAACATCCACCATGCGCGCAAACCGGCGCTGAACAGCCGCCACCTGATGGTCGGTGAAGGCTATATGGACGTGATCGCCCTTTCCCGCGCCGGTTATGCGGCGGTGGCGCCGCTGGGCACGGCCCTGACCGAGGATCAGCTGCGCCTGCTGTGGAAGATGGTCCCCGAACCGACCCTGTGTCTGGACGGCGACAGTGCCGGGTGGCGGGCGGCCGGGCGGGCGGCGGAAAGGGCTTTGCCGCTGCTCAAGCCCGGGCACAGCCTGCGATTCGCCATTTTGCCGCCGGGCATGGATCCTGATGACGTATTGCGCGAGCAGGGCCGCGAGGCGCTGGACAAGGTTCTGGGGGCCGCTCTGCCCCTGACCGAACTGTTATGGCGCCGCAGGATCGAGGACTGGCAGCCGCTGGATACGCCTGAGCGCAAGGCCGGCTTCGAACGGGCGCTGATGGATGATGTCGGCCAGATCGCCGATACCACGGTGCGCGATTATTACCGCAGCCATTTCAGGGAGCGCCTGTGGCGGGAAATCCGCCGTCCGCAAGGCGATGGCGGTCGCTTGCGGGGCCGGGAAGGCGCCCGGCGCGGCCCGTGGCGCCGCGGGGATGAAAACCCTTATGCCCCCACCCCTCTGAAGGTGACGGCGCCGGTAAAACCGCCGCGGCGCCAGGCGCGCGAGGAACTGCTGGTTCTGGTGCCGCTGAACCATCCGGAGATGATCGAGCAGCGTTTCGAGGAAATGGCCCAGATCGAGTTTGCTGCCGCGGAGCTTGACAAGATGTGTTCCGCAATTCTAGAAATCGCGGCTCGGTGCGAAACTCTTGACAGAACCGGGTTGCAGCGCCACTTAGCAGAAGTAGGGCTGAAACACCTTGTGGACCGTTTGACCGGATCCGAGACCGCCAAGCTTAATTGGTTTGCCCAACCTGATGCAGAACTGTCCGACGCGTTGCGGGGCTGGGATCATGCCTGGGCCCGGCATATGCGGGAAGTGGTCTTGCGCGCGGAACTGCGGGCGGCGGAGCGGGCTTTGGCGGAAAACAATTGCCAGGAAAACTTCGAACGCCTTCTCGCCGCGAAAGCGCAGTTGGAGACAGGCCCGGGGACGGAGGCGGAGGGTGATTTTTCCTTCACCCCCTCCGCCCGCCGGGCGGGAAAAGAATGAAGGCTGCGGGGATGATGCGAATCATGCCCCGTCATTTGCGTGGGAGAATTGTCTGAATGGCCACCAAACCGGGTGAAAACACCGAACAGAAGCGTGAGGAGGGTGACAGCCCCCTGATCGACGATGCATCCGTTCAGCAGGTGAAGAAGTTGCTGGCCAAGGGCAAGGAACGCGGCTTCGTCACTTATGACGAGCTGAACAAGACCCTGCCGCAGGAAAACTTCTCCTCCGAGCAGATCGAGGACATCATGACCATGCTCTCCGAGATGGGCATCAATGTCGTCGAAAGCGAGGAACAGGAAGAAGAGGCCGAGGAAAAGGAAACCAAGCCGGCGGCCAGCCAGAAGGCGGAGCTGGAGCGCACGGACGATCCGGTGCGCATGTATCTGCGGGAAATGGGCTCGGTGGAACTGCTCTCACGCGAGGGTGAGATCGCCATTGCCAAGCGCATCGAGGCCGGGCGTGAGAAGATGATCGGCGGCATCTGTGAAAGCCCGCTGACGATCAATGCCATTGTCGGCTGGCGCGACGAAATCCTGAACGAGGCGATGCTGCTGCGCGATGTCATCGATCTGGATGCCATGTATGGCGGCCCCGATCCGGTCGCGGCCCCGGCAGCGGCAAAGCCCGAGGAAGCGAAATCCGCGGAGGCGAAGCCGGAAACCGCCAATGATGACGAGGCCGCCGGGGAGGATGGCGGCGAGAATGGCGGCGATAATTTTGATGACGACGAGGATGAGGGCAATGTCTCCCTCGCCGTGATGGAGGAGGCGCTGAAGCCTCAGGTCATGGAGATCTTTGACAAGATCGCCAAGATCAATGTCAAATTCTCGAAATTGCAGGAAGAACGCCTTCTGGCGGCGCTGGCCAACAAGGAAGTGCCGGCGGCAACCGAAAAACGCTATCAGAAGCTGAAGGGTGAGCTGCATGAGGCGGTGCGCTCGATCCGTCTGAACAACAACCGGATCGAGGCCCTGGTCGGCGAGATGACCCAGATCAACCGCCGTCTGCTGGGCCTGGAGGGCAAGCTTCTGCGTATTGCCGAGGAGCATGGCGTCGACCGGGAGGCCTTTCTGCAGGAATATTACGGTTCGGAACTCGATCCCGACTGGCTGGAGCGTGTCGGCAAGCTGAAAGGCAAGGGCTGGGCCAAATTCGCCGAACGTGAGGCCGGAACTGTGGCCGATATTCGCGCCGAGATCGCGGCGATCGCCAAGGGAACACGGCTGACCATTCATGAGTTCCGGCGCGTCTATGCCACCATCCAGGAAGGTGAACGCGAGGCGGGGCGCGCCAAGAAGGAAATGGTCGAGGCCAATCTGCGCCTGGTGATCTCGATCGCCAAGAAGTACACCAACCGCGGCCTCCAGTTCCTGGACCTCATCCAGGAGGGCAACATCGGCCTGATGAAAGCGGTGGACAAGTTCGAATACCGCCGCGGCTACAAGTTCTCGACCTACGCCACCTGGT
>CAYXDL010000136.1:0-6624 GCA_964463775.1 uncultured Hyphomicrobiales bacterium | reverse complement strand
GACTGGTTCGGCGGCGCGCCATGGGTCAGATGTCCGCCTGCAGCCAGCGACAGGCCAAGAATGGTGTCCCCCGGTTTGACCATGGCCATGAAGGCCGCCTGATTGGCCTGTGCCCCCGAATGGGGCTGGACATTGGCAAAGGCACAATCGAACAGCCTGCAGGCGCGTTCGATCGCGATGCTTTCGGTCACATCCACCTCGGCACAACCGCCATAATAACGGCGGCCCGGATAGCCTTCGGCATATTTATTGGTCAGCACCGTCCCCATGGCCTGCAGCACGGCCGGGCTGACAACGTTTTCGGAAGCGATCAGCTCTATTTCCTCGCGCTGGCGGCGCAACTCGGCGCGGATTGTCTTGTAGATATCCGCATCCTCTTCCGGCAGATCGCGGGAAAAGAAATCGGCGCCGGACAAAATGCTGCTCGTCGTAACAGAATTCATTGTTTTCAACTCCTGTTGAGGATTCGCCCCCGTCAATCAAGCTTGGCGATGCGCCTGGCATGACGCCCGCCTTCAAACGCGGTGCCGAGAAACACATCGACACAGGAAAATGCCTCCGCTTCATCGATGAGCCGGCCGCCAAGTGCAAGAATATTCGCATCATTGTGCTGACGGGCCAGGGCCGCCATCTCGGGCGTGCAGCAAAGAGCGGCCCGGATGCCCTTGTGGCGGTTGGCCGCAATGCTGATTCCGATCCCGCTGCCGCAGACGATGATGCCGCCATCGGCCAATCCCTCCAGTACCGCGCGGGCCGCCGCATGGCCGTAATCCGGATAATCGACCGATTCCGTGCCGTCGGTGCCGCAATCCACAACCTCGATCCCCTGCCCGGTCAGATAGCGGTGAATGGCCTGTTTCAGCGGGAACCCGGCATGATCGCAGGCCAGGGCCAGTTTTGCGAAGATCGGTTTTTCGTGCATCGGATATCCTGTTATGGCGCCGAAGGGTCATGTTTACGTTGCGCTGTTTATCACATGCCCCGGGCATACCACAAGGCAAGCCGCACAGGGCGATACAACCGCAACAGGCGGCATGAAAAAAGCACAATCGAAAGATGCTTGTGTTATGATTTTATTCTCGAACAGGTGCCAGTAATCCCGATTAATTCGTTCGCATGTTGCCAATTGATCGCTTATTCAATAAAATATTGTCCATTGACAAAACCGAATTAATTGGCATTTTTACATAAAACATAAAAAACGGCATCCAATAGTAAAATAGGAACAAGAATGGCAGAACAAAACGAGCCGGAAGTGGCATCCGATGACTTGTTGCGCATGACAACGCAGATTGCCTCTGCATTTGTCAGTAGCCAGCCCGTGGATAATTCCGAACTGAAGCCCCTGATCGAAACCATCCACAGCACTCTGGCGGCCCTGGCCAATGGCAAGCAGGACAAAAGGCAGAACAACCTGAAACCGGCGGTGCCGATCAAACGATCAATTACCCCCGATTACCTGATCTGCCTGGAGGACGGCAAAAAGCTGAAAATGCTCAAGCGCTATCTGCGTTCCAATTACGGTATGACGCCTGAAGAATACCGGGCAAAATGGAACCTGCCGCCCGATTATCCGATGGTCGCGCCCAATTATGCGGCCCAGCGCTCGAAATTCGCCAAGCAGATCGGCCTTGGCAAGCAGGCCCGCCGGGGCTGAGCACCCCCCGGAGCGCTCCCCTTCCTTCAGAAAAACAAACAAAAACCCCGCCGATCCTCCGGCGGGGTTTTCATATGGTCAAAGACATCCGCCCGTGCCGGATTCCGGGCAACAGGGGAAAAACGGAGATACAGGATCCGCGAAGCATCCGCATCCGCCCGGACAATACGCCGGCACGCTGCGGCAGACATGCAACCTGTCATGAAAACAGGCCAAATACAGTCCCGGTCAAAAGCGGATAAAAAAAGGGGCCCGGATCGTTTGTTCCGGGCCCCTGCATTGTTATCCGTGAATGAAGGATATCACATGGAAGTGTTGACCTTCACCGGCGCATAGTCATAGGTGCCGTCCTTCCATTCGTACCACAGATAGCCGGGCGCGGTCACATCGCCCTTCTTGTCGAAGCCGATCTCGCCCAGCACAGTCTTGAACTTGTTGCTGCGCAGGGAAGCAATCATCTTGTCGAGGTCAAGAGAACCGGCCGCCTTGGCCGCCTCTGCCCAGGCCTGAATGGCACCATAGGTATACAGGGTATAGCCTTCAGGCTCGTAACCCACGGCCTTGAATTCGGCCACGACCGGCGCAGCTTCCGGATTCTTGCGCGGATCGGGGCTGAAGGTCATCAGCGTGCCCTCACCGGCCTTGCCGGTGATCTTCCAGTATTCATCGGTCACCAGCGCATCGCCGGATACGAGCTGCACGTTGTAGCCCTGCTGACGCGCCTGGCGGATCATCAGGCCGGCTTCCGTGTGATAGCCGCCGATATACATAACATCGATACCTGCCGCCTTCATCTTGGAAATCAGGGCGGAGTAATCCTTCTCACCGGCGGTATAGGCTTCATACATCGCCGGTTCAATGCCGCGCTTCTTCAGCTGCGCCAGGGTTTCGTCGGCCAACCCCTTGCCATAGGCCGTCTTGTCGTGAAGGATCGCAATCTTCTTGCCACCCCAGTAATCGGCCAGATAGTTGCCGGCAACGATGCCCTGCTGGTCGTCACGGCCGCAGACGCGGAAGACATTGTCCCCGCCTTCCTCGGTCAGCTTCGGGTTGGTCGAGGCGGGCGAGATCATCAGCACGCCTTCTTCCTCGTAAACCTTGGAGGCCGGAATGGACGAACCGGAGCAGAAATGCCCGGCAACGAAGACCACACCCTCGGCAACCAGCTTGTTGGCAACGGCCACAGCCTGTTTCGGATCGCAGGCGTCATCGCCGACAATCAGCTTGATCTTTTCACCCAGAACACCGCCCGCGGCGTTGATATCCTTGACCGCCATTTCGGCGCCACGCTTGAGCTGTTCGCCGAAGGAAGCATACTGCCCGGTGATCGGCCCGACAGTGGCGATCTTGATTTCCGCCTTGGCTACACCGCCGGCAAGCGCCATCAGCGCCACCGCGGCCACGGTCGTTTTGAGATTAAACATATTTCTCTCCCTGTTGGTCCAAAATAAACTGGTCCATGGTGGTTTTCACCGCCCCGGAAGCCATGCCTGAAGGCAACGGCCCCAGTGCGGCAACCCTCCGCAAACGGAAACCGTATAACGGTTCCCTGCCACAGAAAGCTTCTGCGGCAACACGCCTAGGCGTGATCCTGACAGCAGTTTAGCACGCCGCCCGGCCCGGGCAAGGAAATCACGGCCAACTGCCTGAAACATGATGGTTTTTATACCTGACTCCGCCGCTCCCTCAGGCCAAACAGGCCGCTGCGCTCATACAGCCACGGATATTGAGACAACATTTTGGCATTGCGGTTGAATTTGTACGATGCCAGGGCAATCACCATCAGAATGGCCGTATCGACGATATAGGCCGGCAGAGACAGCAAGGGCGCCTCGAACAGGGCAAAGGTCAGAAACCGGTCCCCGGCGCCAAGCAGCAGCACATAAAAGACCAGATGGCTTACGGGTTTCCATGTCGTGCCCAGCGCCTTGCCCGTCGAATAAGCGGCAAAGCCGAACAGGACCAGGGTCATCCCGATGAATACAGGAACGGAACTGCCGATTATGTTTTCCATCATCCGTTCTCCTCAATGTCCGCCTTCAAGATAGGCCGCGCGAATCTCGTCATTGGCGAGCAACTCCTCACCCGTGCCGGAAAGCTGAATTTCACCATTGACCATGACATAGGCGCGATGAGCCAGCTTCAGGGCATGGTAGGCATTCTGTTCGACCAGAAAGACAGTCATGCCGCGCTTTTCATTGATTTCCCTGATGGTTGCAAAAATCTGACGCACCACCAGCGGCGCCAGCCCCAGTGACGGCTCGTCGAGCAGCAGCATGCGCGGCCGCGACATCAGCGCCCGGGCAATGGCCAGCATCTGCTGCTCACCGCCCGAAAGGGTGCCCCCGCGCTGATCCTGACGCTCCTTCAGAATGGGGAAAAGCTCGAAAGCCTTTTCCAGATCCTCCTCGAAATGGGCGGGATCGGAAACGATCGCCCCCATCTGCAGATTCTCCATTACCGTCATGCGCGGAAAGATCCGCCGCCCTTCGGGTGACTGGGCGATACCAAGGCGAACGATTTCATGCGTTGCCGCATTGGTGATGTCCTTACCTTCGAAAGTGATCTTGCCCTTGGAGGCCCGCGGATTACCGCAGGTCGTCATCAGCAGGGTCGTCTTACCGGCGCCGTTGGAGCCGATCAGGGTAACGATCTCTCCCTTGCGCACCTCGATATCAACGCCCTTAAGCGCCTCGATATGCCCGTAATGGGTATGAACCCCGGAAAATGACAGCATCACTTCGCTCATGAGCCCTCTCCTCCCGTCATCGCCGCCGTTTCCTCTTCATCCTCCTCGCCCAGATAAGCGCGGATGACGGTCGGATCGTTGCGGACGAATTCAGGTGTTCCGTCGGAAATTTTTCGGCCGTAATCAAGCACGACAATATGATCGGAAATGCCCATGACCACGCTCATATCGTGTTCGATCAGCAGTACGCCGATCCCGTGCTCATCGCGAATGAACTTCAGCAGATCGTTCAGATCCGCCGATTCCCTGGGGTTGAGCCCGGCCGCCGGCTCATCGAGGCACAGGACCACCGGATCGATACACATGGCACGGGCGATTTCAAGGCGGCGCTGGTCGCCATAAGGCAGGCTGCCCGCCTCGTCATCGGCCTTGTCGATCAGGCCGATTTTCTCCAACCAGTACCTGGCCCGGTCCACCGCCGCTTTTTCAGCGATCTTGTAGGATGAAAAGCCAAACAGGCCGAGCACGGTAAACCCGGATGCGCGCATCAGCGGATTGTGCTGGGCGATCATCAGGTTTTCCAGCACCGTCATATGCGGGAACAGGCGGATGTTCTGAAAGGTTCTGGCAACACCCCCCTTGGCGGCAATGCGGAAACCTTCCATCTGCTCCAGAAACATTTCCCCGTCTTCGCGATGCAGGGTGATTCGCCCGACCGTCGGTTTGTAGAAACCCGTCAGACAGTTGAACACCGTGGTTTTACCCGCGCCATTGGGGCCGATGATCGCCGTGATTTCCTTGTCATAGGCGGTAAAGGAAACATCGTCCACGGCCACCAGACCACCAAAGCGCATCGTCAGATGCTCGACCGTCAGAAGAGACCGGTTTTCCGAGCGGTATTCCTGAGCGGCACTCATGAGTGCACCTCCGCTTTCTTGCTGATTTTATCCCTCCCCCACAGACGGATACTCGGCTCGCGATGCGCCAGCAGCCCGGCGGGACGCCAGATCATGATCAGCACCATCGCCGCACCGAAGGCCAGCATGCGGTACTGCTGAAGATCACGGAAGATTTCCGGCAGGCCGATCAGCAGGATGGAAGCGAAAACAACCCCAAGCTGGCTGCCCATGCCGCCAAGGACGACAATCGCCAGAATGACCGCCGATTCGATGAAGGTGAAGCTTTCAGGGCTGATAAAGCCCTGACGCGTGGCGAAGAAGGACCCCGCGAAACCGCCGAACATGGCACCGATGCCAAACGCCGTCAGCTTGGTATTGGTCGGATTGATGCCAAGGGAACGGCAGGCGATCTCATCCTCGCGCAGGGCTTCCCAGGCCCGGCCGATCGGCAGCTTGCGGATGCGCAGGGTGAACAGATTGGTGATCATCGCCAGTGCCAGGATCAGATAATACAGGAACACGACCCGGTGCAGCGAGGAATAGTCCAGACCGAAGAAGCTGGCGAAACTGTCGCCCCCTTCCGGCACGCGGCGGGTGAAGGGCAGACCGAAGAAACTCGGCCTCGGGATGCCGGAAAGCCCGTCGGGACCACCGGTGAACTGATACCAGTTCAGCAGAATGATGCGGATTATCTCACCGAAGCCAAGGGTGACGATGGCCAGATAATCGCCGCGCAGGCGCAGAACGGGAAAGCCCAGTGTCACCCCCGCCGCCGCAGCCATGATTCCGGCAAAAGGCAGGGCCAGCCAGAAACTGGCATCGAAATACTGCGCCAGCAACGCGTAGGAATAAGCACCGACGGCATAAAAGGCCACGTAACCCAGATCCAGCAGCCCCGCCAGACCGACCACGATGTTCAGCCCCCAGCCAAGCATGACATAGGTCAGCACCAGCGTTCCGATATCAACAATACGGCGGTCGGCAAACGGCATGAAGGGCAGCGCGATGGCGAAAATCAGGGCCAACGGTCCCAGAAACAGGGAAATCTTCTGTACCCGGGCCGCGATCTTGTCCATTTCGCGGTCACGCTCTTCCATGGTCATTTCATGGGTGGAGTGAGTCATGACCTGATAACCGCGTACGGCCAGGATCACCAGCGTGATCAGCATGACCGAACTGAGCACCACATTGCCGAATGGCAGAATGGCCAGCGCCATGGCGACAACCCCCTGAGGCAGGCTGTCAGGCGTCATCGCCGCCAGAATTGAAAGCAGCAGAACCGCTGCCAGCACGGCAGAGGAGATGAGCACCGCCCGTCCCCGTCCGCGCCGAAGCAGATAAAACAGCACTCTGCCGATAAAGGCTATCGCCGTCACGAC